>DASTEB010000205.1:0-11891 GCA_035710025.1 Chloroflexia bacterium | reverse complement strand
CGGGGCTGAACGCGAGGCCCGCGGCAATGTTGGTCTTGCCTCCAAGCGGTATCCGCCTCACAACTTCCCCGTCGGGCCGCATGGCGAACAGGGCGTCCGGCCCGTCGCCGTTGTTCAGCACGTAGAGCAGCCCGTCAGGCCCCACCGCGACCGCGCCGGGGTGTGTATATGTCAATGGCGTGCCGGCGGAGACCGGCCGGATGGCGGCCGACTCGCCGCTTGCCACGTCCAGCGCGATGAGCGTGCGGCTCGCGTAGCCCGGGACGTACAGCTTGCCCTGGTGGTACGCTATGCCGCGCGCCGCGGTCGGCGGCGGCTCAAGGCCCCACTGGCCGACCTGGGCGAGCAGCGTCTTGGGCCTGAAGTGGTCCAGGTTCATCGCGAACCAGCCCGAGCCGACGAGGGCGACAACGCCCAGCCAGACAGACATCTGCGCGCCGGGCGCCCACCCGGGCGCGAACTGCGTGCCGCGCACCTTTTCGATCAGGACGTAGCACAGCAGCACAATCGCGAGCGCGGCAAACGTAAGCACGCCCGTCGATACGGGGTGGGTGAATGCATCAGGGGGCGTGAAATAGGGCAGGGTGTTCCAGAGATCAATTCGCACCGGCAATGCCGGGTCTGTCGCGAACTGCACCAGCATCTCTTCGCGGTTTCCGGGGAAGAGGCGCCGAGGATCGTCCATCATCGCCGCCATCAAAGCGAAGCCGGGCAGGGCGAGCAGCGCGAAGATAGCCTTGTAGAGCCGGCCGGGAACGAGCGCGAGGGACATGGCAACCGGCGCGGCCAGCAGCGGCACGAAGGTAGCCCAGTAGCGAGCCGGGGGGCACCACACGCCGTTCCACCACTCGAAGGCAGCCACCACGCCCATGTACGGGAAGATGAGGGCTGCGATCCAGAGGAGCACGCGGCGGTCTGACGGGCGGCCCAGCTTGAACATGGCAATCGCGCCCACGACGGCGAGCAGATAGAACGGCGCGTAAACGAGCAGGCCCATCTGGCGGTCGAACAGCAGGCCGAAGGCGCCCGTCAGGTACTTGCCCAGCGCATCCAGCCCATCCCACGGCCAATTGAACAGGGCGGGCTGTCCTCGCACAAGGCTCCCGCCGCCCGGCGGCAAGACCGTGCCGAACAAGAAGAGGCTATACCAGGCGGCAAGCAGTGCGGAGAGCACGACGGGCGCGGCGAGCAGCGCAAAGCTCAAGACGCGCTCGTGCCCGAAGTGGACGGGTCGCTCAGTCCCGGCGTAGGAGTGCGCGGCCTGAGAGGGCAGCGCAGCGGAGGCCACCGCGATCCTGCGGTGCCGCCACCACTGCACCAGCGCGTACAGGCCCAGCACGGCGGCCACGGGCACGCACCTCCACGCGATCCACGGGATGTAGGCGATGCACCACCCTATCAGAAGCAGCCGCCACGGCCCGTTCGCCGCCCAGCCCAGGGCCAGCCTGCGGAAGGCGTAGATGAGCAGCAGCCCGGCGGGAAGTTCGGTGAAGATCAGGTAGGAGTAGCTCATGACGGGGTTGGTGAACGCCACGGCAAGCCACACAACCACGGCTATCCAGGCCTTGCCCGTTAGCTCGTGGGCCAGCAGGAAGACGTTCGCGGCCACAAGCGCCCCCAGCAGGCACATGAAGATCACCGTCATGGGCCACCACAACAAGAACCACGAGCCTGCGATCCAGGCGGGAACTAGCAGTATCGAAAGGCCCGGGAAGTGCGGGCCGTACCACTCCGACTCGGGGCGCGCGGTGGTCGCGCCAAGCATGGCGGGAAGCGGGTCGGGCGCAGAAATGCCCACGAAGTCGGGCGGCTTCGGGGCCAGCGTGTAGAAATAGATATCGTCGCCCTGGGCGTAGTTGTTTGCGAGTTCCAGGTCGCCGTCCTGGATCAGGCTGATGGTGTCCATCAGGTAGAAAGGTTGGTCGCCCGTGGGCGGGCTGGCATAGCGCAGGTACCTCGGGACGAGCGCAACGTAGAGGATGAACGTCGCGGCGAAGCACAGGAGGAGCCAGCGGGGCGACAGGCGAGAGGGGGCCAGGTCGGCGCCGGGGAGCACTTCAGGCAGGTCGCCGCGTTCATCAGGCTGTGGGGCGGCAGCAGGCGAGTCCTCCCCGGGCAGCCAGGGCACCATCGCGCCTGGCGGCACAGCGGCGCGCACGGCGGAACGCTCGCCTTCGTAGGCGGTTGGGCCGGCTCCATCGGGACTCCCGGTTGTTGTCTGCGGCGGGGAGGTCATAGAGGTGACACCGAGATTATTGTCGGTGTACTTTATACGACATCAGCAGTAATCTATCAACAGCCCCCGGCAGGTAACCGGTGCACAAATGCGGTTGATACTGAGATCGATGCAGCAAGCGGGAGGGCGTGCGGCACAGGTCTGCCGAATGCGGCGTGACTCGGTGGCAGGAAACTGGTATATTAGCGTAAGTGTCCTCTACTATGGGGGCGTTTCAGGATGGACCGCGGCGCACAGGATGCCCGCGGCACGCGCCGCACGTCTTGCCGGAGAAGGAGAGTAAATGCCGGAACGCGAGGCTTTTCGCATCGGACCATTCCAGATTGGCGACTTGGTTATAGACATTCCCGTCTACTGGTACGGGATCATGATAATGCTCGGCGTGATCGCGGCCTCGCTGGTCGCCTACCGGCTGGCGAAACGCCGGGGCGAGGATCCCGACCACGTATGGGGCCTGTTCCCCTGGGTGCTCCTCGCGGGCATAGCGGGGGCGCGTCTCGGTTTCATCATCTCGCAGCTTGGCGACCCACGCTATCAAGACCCCTGGGCGTGGATCGACATCCGCCAGGGCGGGCTGAGCATTCAGGGCGCGGTGGTGGGCGGCATCATCGCTCTGGTCGTCTACGCGCGCAAGTATAAGCTGTCGTTCTTCAGGTGGGCCGACATCATCGTGCCGGGGCTGGCGCTGGCCCAGGCCATCGGGCGGCTGGGCAACTACTTCAACCAGGAAGCGTTCGGCGAGCGCACCAACCTGCCGTGGGGCATTCAGATCAGCCCCGACAGGCAGCGCGAGGTGGCGGGTATCACCAACCCCAACCCCAACGACCGCTTCCACCCCACCTTCGCCTATGAGATGATCTGGGACTTGATGAACTTCGGCCTGCTGCTGTGGCTGGGCAGGCAGAAGATCGTCAAGCTGCGCGAGGGCGACCTGCTGTGGGTGTACCTGATCTTCTACTCGATCGGGCGATTCATGATCGAGGGCATCAGGCTCGACAGTGCGACCGTGGGCGACATCCGCACGCCTCAGCTTGTCGCGCTGATCACCATCGTGCTCGCGTGGACCGCGCTGATCTACCGCAACAGGCCGGGCAGCAACGCGCCGTACTCCAGGAGCAACCTGCCTGAAGAGGAGGCGGGTGAGCTCCAGCGCGCCGACGAAGCGGCACCGGCCGCCGCGCAGGGCAGGCGGTCGCGCGTGCGGCGCGTGCCGATGCCCACCGTTACCGAAGGGGCGATGCCCGAGCAGGCCGGTATGGAGATCGAGCCGCCGGGAGGCGCCGAGGGACCGCTGCCCGAGGGCGGCCGCGGCTAGCACACCCCCGCCCGGCGAACCTGCGCACAACGCTTAGATTCGCGGTTCTTACATGGATTCGACCCAGCAAGAGCGCTCGGCACAAGACACGACGCTGCCGGTACGACATCGCGGGCAGGCCGACGCGAGCCAGGCGAGCACCCCCGCCGAGGCGCCGCCCAGGCAGCCCTACACGCCGTACCTGCCGTACTCCTCGGAAACGAGAGCGATGTCCGGCGAGGGCGTCGGACCGGAGGGTGGACCCGACGACCTGCCCACGCCTCGGCCGGGCGCGGACCTGGCCGAGAGGCAGCCCAAAGCACGCTGGACCCTGCTCGTGTTCGCGGTCACGCTGGTGGTGTACCTGGCGTTCGTGCCGCGCTTCCTGCGCTACAGCAACCCCCCGACGGGCGACCAGCCCTTCTACCTGATGAACGTCATCAGCCTGTTGGAGGACGGCGACCTCAACGTACACAACAACTACGTACAGGTGGACGAGCGGCAGTTCTATCCGCCCCCGCCGGAAGAGCGCTCGCCCGACTTCGTGGGCATCGCGGCGCCGTTCCCCCTACCGCCGCAGATCGCCGTAGCGCCCGCCCGGCCGGAGAACGAGTGGTACTCGTCGCACATGCCGGGGCTGTCGTTCGTCATATTGCCGGGCTGGGTTATAGGCTCGTGGTTCGGACAGGGGTGGCCGGGCACGATCGTGGTGATGTGTATCCTGGGGGCCTTGCTCGCGGCGAACGTATTCCTCGCGGCACACCAGCTTACCGGCAGGATGGGAATCTCGCTGGCGGTGTGGGCGGGGATCGCGTTCGCAAATCCGGTGTGGAGCTACTCGTATCTCATCTTCACCGAGCTGCCCACCGGACTGCTGCTCATCTACGCCTTTCGCAGGCTGGCGATGGGCTGGGGCGCGAACGAGACGTGGCGGCTGGCCCTGATCGGCGCAGCCATCGGGTTCATACCGTGGCTGGCGTGGCGGTGTGTGCCGCTGGCGGCTGTGCTGGGGCTGTACGCGGTGGTGCAGTGGCTGCGGTACCGCAGGCAGGGAGCGGAGGACGCGCATGCACGCAGCAGCGGCAGCTTATTGCCGACCGCGGCGTTTCTCGTGCCCATAGCCGTGTTCGGGGCGCTCCTGTCGGCATACGCTTTGTTTCTGACGGGCGACATCATCCCCAGCACCACCCAGCAGGAGAGAGGGGTGGAGGAGCGGTTCAACTGGCCGTGGCAGGGGATAGAGGCGGCCACATTCTTTGTGCGGGCGGTATTCGGCCTGCTTTTGGACCGGCGGTTCGGGCTGCTGGTCTACAGCCCCATCTACCTGCTGGCGATCGCCGGTGTGGCGGCCATGTTCCGCGGGGGCAGGGCGGAGGACAGGCGGCTTGTGCTATGGATAGCGGCGCTGGTCGTGCCCTACTACTTCGTGGTGTCGGCGTACGGGAGGTGGCACGGGGTGTGGAGCCCGCCTGCGCGCTACCTCGTGACGCTCGTGCCGCTGGCGGCGTTCCCGCTGGCGATGTCGTTTCGCGCCTTCGGCGAGGGCGCGGCGCGGTGGGCACGATGGCTGTTCCGCTCGGTGTACGTCTTGTTCGTGGCAGTGGGGCTTGCGCTCATGGGCGTAATGCTGGCCGATGCGCGCACGATGTGGCCTCTAAACGAGGTCTTCGTCTGGATCGCCCGGGCGCCCGAGTCGCCTCTGAAGGTGGATCTGGTCGACTATCTGCCCTACTTCATTCCGGTCACGGGCGATCCAAACCTGCTCGTGGGCGATTTCAACCTGCCGAGGACCACCGCATTGTGGCTGGGCGCGAGCGTCTTGCTGGTACTGCTGTTCGTGTGGGCGATGAACCGGGCGGGAGCGGCCCGCAGGTCGCTGGTGCCGGGGTGGCGGGCGGGGCCGTATGCGGCGGTGACGGTGGGCGTGCTGGCGCTGGTCGGGGCGGGGTGGTATACGATGAACGCGGAGTTCTTCCGGCCCGCCACGGTGGTGACCCGGGTGCAGACGTGGACCGTGCCCGTCGAGCTAAGGACGCCGCGGGGCATCACCTTGCGCGAGGGGAAAATGTATATAGCCGACTACGAGGGTCCAACCGTGGGCGAGCTGGACCTGGCGACGGGCGGCTACAGGCTGATAGAGGCGCGAGGGCCGGAAGGGCCCGCGCCTTACGTCCACCCGGGCGACGTGCAGTTTGGCCCTGACGGGCTGCTATACGTGTTGAACAACGGCACGGGCACCGAAGCCCTGTACGCAATGACGCTTGACGGACAGGTGCAAAAGCGCATCGCTTTGGAAGGCAAAGCCGACATTTCGGTAGGGCTCCGGTTCCGGCCTGACGGAGGCATTGTGATAGCCGACATGAGGCGCGCGGTGGTGCTCGGCTACGGTCCGGACGGCGGGCCGCCCATCATGGAGTCGGCGGGCGAGGGGCAGAAAGGCATCGAGAACATAACCGGACTCGAGCTTGACTCCGGTGGTAACATATATGCGTTTGAGATGTCGGGCTTCAGGGTGCAGGTGCTCGCGCCGGACGGGCGGTTCGTGCGGGACTACAAGTTGAAGTGCCAGCCGATGTTCGGGGCGATGCGCGACGGCTGGCTGGAAGTGACGTGCGAGCAAGGGATCGTGTCGGTGAACCTGGAGACAGGGCACGTACAGCCTTCGCGCATTCTCGGGTGGTCGTCTTCAATGCCCAAAATGCTGGGCGTAACGTATGGCCCCGACGGCACGCTGTACGTGATCCACGACGGCGCGCTGCACGCCTACAGGGTGGAGCACTAGTCAGGGCACCGGAGGAATACAAAACCGGATGATCAGCAAACACGCTGTAGTGGAAGCGACGGACATCGGGCGCGACGTGACCGTGGGCGAGTTCGCGGTGGTGCGCGCCGGGGTGAAGCTCGGCGACGGGGTGGTGGTACACCCGCATGCGGTGATAGAAAGCGGGGTCGAGCTTGGAGAGGGGGTCGAGGTATTCCCCGGGGCCTATGTCGGCAAGGAGCCGAAGGGTGCGGGCGCGCTGACGCGTAGGCCGGTGTTCGAGCGCAGGGTGAAGATCGGGGCGGGCACGTCTATCGGCCCGGGGGTGATCGTGTACTATGACGTGGAGATCGGGGAGAACAGCCTGATCGGGGACGCGGCGTCGGTGCGAGAGAAATGCCGAATCGGCTCGCGCACGGTGGTGGGGCGGCACGTCACGCTGAATTACGCGGTGACGGTGGGCGACAACACCAAGATCATGGACCACTCGTGGCTGGCGGGCAACATGAGCATCGGCTCGAACGTGTTCATCTCGGGCGGGGTGCTCACCAGCAACGATAACGCGATGGGGCGGCACGGGTTCACCGACGCAGAGATGCGCGGGCCGACGATCGAGGACGGGGCGCTTATAGGCGTGGGAGCGATGCTGCTGCCGGGGGTGAAGATCGGCGCGGGCGCGGTGATCGGGGCCGGGGCGGTGGTGACGCGGGACGTGCCGGAGGGCATGGTGGTGATGGGCTTGCCGGCAAGGACGGTGCGGCCGGTGACGAGTGACGAGGGGTGAGGGGTTAGTGGGCAATTCTCGTTCCTCACCCCTTACCACTTACCCCTAACATGGAGGCGAATAATGGGACTTGAGCAGTGCCGCGTCATCGAGTTCCCCAAGATCACCGACCACCGTGGGAACCTGACCTTCATCGAGGAGGGGCGGCACGTGCCGTTCGAGGTGAAGCGGGTGTTCTACATCTATGACATCCCTTCAGGCGAGAATCGCGGGGCGCACGCGCACAGGACACTGCACCAGGTGCTCATCTGCCTGTCGGGCGGGCTTGAGGTACACCTTGACGACGGGGCCGACCGGCAGACTGTACACTTGAACAGGCCGTGGCTGGGGCTGTACATCCCGCCGATGGTGTGGGCGTCGGAGGGCAACTTCGACTCGGGTACGGTGTACCTCGTGCTGACCAGCGACTATTACAACGAGGCCGACTATGTGCGCGACTACGACGAATTCGTCGCCGCCGCCAGAGTCCGTCGAGAGGCAGGTCACGCGCCGTGAGCCTGGTGTCCATCGTCGTTCCGGTGTACCACAACGCCGCGAGCCTGCCCGACCTGCTGGCGCGCTTCCAGGCGCTGGCCGAGCGCAACCCGGGCGACAGGTTCGAGTTCGTGTTCGTGGACGACGGCTCGCGGGACAACTCGTTCGAGGTGCTGGAGAGGCTGGCGGGCACCGATGCACGCGTGCGAGTAGTGAAGCTATCGCGCAACTTCGGGTCGAACCCGGCGCTGCTCGCGGGGCTGGACCAGGCGCGGGGCGACGTGGTGGCGGCCATCGCGGCCGACCTGCAGGACCCGCCCGAGCTGATCCACGATATGCTGGTGATGTGGCGTCAGGGCAAGAAGGTAGTGCTGGCCGCGCGGCAGGGGCGCGACGACCCGGGGATGACCTCGCTGCTGGCCAACACGTTCTACCGGGCGTTCCGCCGCTTCGCCATCAAGAACATGCCCGAGCGCGGATTCGACTTCTTCCTGGTCGACCGGCAGGTGTGTGACCTGATCAACGGGATACAGGAGAACAACGTCTACCTTATGGGCCTCATCCTGTGGCTGGGGTTCGACCCTGCCGTGATCCACTACCACAGGCGCGAGCGCGAGAAGCGCTACGGGCGCTCGATGTGGGGCTTCTGGCGCAAGGTCAAGTACTTCCTCGATGCGTTCGTGGCGTTCTCCTACATGCCAATCCGGGCCACGTCGCTTATCGGCTTCACGATCGCGGCTCTGGGCGGGCTGTACGCGTTGTTCATCGTGACGCTGAGGCTGACGATGGGCTTCGAGCCCGAGGGGTGGACCTCTCTCATGGTGGTGGTGCTGGTGATCGGGGGCGTGCAGATGCTGATGATCGGCAGCCTGGGCGAGTACATGTGGCGCAACCTGGACGAGACGCGCCGCCGCCCGCGCTTCATCATCGAGCGGATGATCGAGCCGCCTGCTCAGCCGGAAGGCGAGTCGGAAAAGGCGCGGCCCGCGGAGCAGCAGCCCACAACCGTCACCGCCGGGGCCGACCGAAGGCCCGGCGACTCCGCGTAGCGTGGCGACAGAGGTAGCGGTCGGGAAGCGCGGCGCGGCGGTCGAAATCGCGGCGGCCCTGGCGCTGTTCGCGGTTGTCGCCCTGTTGTCCTGGGCCACGCAGAAGCCCATCTCGCACAACGGCGGCCGGGGCTGGGACGGCGTGGAATACCACGCCATGGCCGAGCAGATCGAAGCCGGCCAACCTCTCCTTGCGCGCGCCCCGCACGTGTACCGGCCGGGCGTGCCGCTGCTGGTAGCGCTGCTGCCCGGAGAGGATACCATCCTCAAGTTCGGCCTGGTCAATCTCTTCGCGGCGGGGCTGTCGGTCGCGCTGTTCGTGGTGTGGCTGCGGCTGTACGTAGGGGTGTGGTGGGTGCGGGCGCTGCTGGTCGTGCTGTACGTCACGATGTGGCACGCCCCGACGCGCTTCGTGTTCTTCTACCCGGTCTACATTGACCCCTGGTTCGTGGTGTGCGTGCTGGGCGGGTTGATCGTTGTACACAGGCTGGGGCGCGATCGAACGGACCTCGCACTCATCGCCTTGTTGAGCGCGATAACGTTCGCCGGGGTGCTCTTCCGGGAGGCGGCGCTTGCGCTGCCCGCCGCGCTGCTCACCCGCGACGTGCCGCGCCTGTGGACGCGTCGGCTGCCGCTCGACCTCGTGCCGCTGGGGGCGGGAGCTGTAGCGTTGTGGCTGGCGAGGTCGGCGGACGGGCCGTTTCGACCTCAGCAGAGCCACCCGTACGAGCTGGTGGACGTGGCTATTCGGTGGCTTTACGATAAGCCGCCCCCCACGATCGCGCTGGCCTGGTTCACTGCTTTCGGGCCGGTGCTGGTGCTGGCGATATTCTTCGCCGGAGATGCGCTCCGGTTCCTCGGGCGGTACCCGTTCATGGCGACGGCGCTGGGCACGTTCTCGGTCGCCGGGTGGCTGGGCGGTGTGGATACGGAGCGGCTGATGTACTGGACGTTCCCGGTGGTGTACGCGGTTATCGGCGTGGTCATCGCACGGAACGCGGCCGTGCTCGCCTCTGTGCCGCTGGTGGTGCTGCTGGCGGCGACACAGGTGCCGGCGCAGCGGCTGCTCTGGGTCACGCCCGACTACCCTAACCCCTACCGCCGCGCGTTCATGTTCCTCACGCCGTTCGGCAACGAGTTCAATCACCTCAACCTGTACTCGTGGCACTCGCCGCGAGCAGTGTCGGGGCTGCTGCTGGCGGAGTACCTGGCGCTGGCGCTGGTGCTGGCCGGGTGGCTGGCCTACAGGCGCGCGAAGTTGGCGCGGCAAGTGAGCGAGTAGCCGCGGGTCGGGCTACTCGTTCTCCTCGTACTGCTTCTTGATGGACGCCATGACGTTGGGGTCGGCCAGGGTAGTGGTGTCGCCCAGCACGCGGCCCTCGGCGATGTCGCGCAGCAGGCGGCGCATGATCTTGGCCGAGCGCGTCTTGGGAAGTTCGGACGTGAAGTAGATGCGGTCGGGCTTGGCGATGGCCCCGATGCGCTCGGCCACGTGGTTACGCAGGATGTCCACAAGCTCCGGCCCCGCGTGCACTCCGCTGCGCGGGGTGACGAAGGCAACTACGCCCTGCCCCTTGACCTCGTGCGACACGCCGACAACCGCGGCCTCGGCCACCGAGGGATGGCTCACCAGGGCCGACTCAAGCTCCATCGTGCCGAGGCGGTGGCCCGCCACGTTGAGCACGTCGTCCACCCGGCCCATCAGCCAGAAGTAGCCGTCGGCGTCTTGATTTGCGCCGTCGCCCGTGAAGTAAGTATTGTAGCCGTCGTCGAACTTGCCCCAGTACTGCTGCTTATAGCGCTCGTCGTCGCCCCAGATGGTGCGCAGCATGGAGGGCCAGGGCCGCTTGATGACCAGCAGGCCTCCCGTGACCCCCTTCTCGACCGGGTTGCCGTCCTCGTCCACTATCTGGGCGGCGATGCCGGGGAAGGGGCGGGTGGCGCTGCCGGGCTTGGTGGGCACGAGGCCGGGCAGTGGGGTGATCATTATGGCGCCGGTCTCGGTCTGCCACCAGGTGTCAACGACGGGGCAGCGCGACGCGCCGATGTTCTGGTGGTACCACACCCACGCCTCGGGGTTGATCGGCTCGCCCACGGTACCCAGCAGGCGCAGCGAGGAAAGGTCGCAGCGCTCGGGGAATTCGGTGCCCCAGCGCATGAACGAGCGTATGGCGGTGGGCGCGGTGTAAAGGATGGTCACGCGGTGCCGCTCGATGATACGCCACCAGCGGTCCTTGTCGGGGAAGTCTGGCGTGCCCTCGTACATGACGGCGGTAGCGCCGTTGGACAGCGGCCCGTACACCAGGTAGGAGTGCCCCGTCACCCAGCCCACGTCGGCTGTACACCAGTAGATGTCGTTCTCCTTGAGATCGAACACCCAGTTGGTGGTGAGGTTGGTGCCGACCATGTAGCCGCCCGTGGTGTGGAGCACGCCCTTGGGCTTGCCCGTGGTGCCCGAGGTGTACAGGATGAACAGCGGGTGCTCGGCCTCCACCGGCTCAGGCTCGACCGCGGCGTCCTCGGGCACCGAGGCAAGCGCATCGTGCCACCAGACGTCACGGCCCTCCTGCATGGTCAGGCCGTGGATGCCCTCGACCACGCGGTGTACCACCAGCACTTTCTCGACGGGCAGGTCGGGCGCGTCGAGCGCGGCGTCGGTGTTCTGCTTGAGGGGCACGATGCCGCCCCTGCGGTAGCCTCCGTCGGCCGTGATGACCAGTTTGGCGTGGGCGTCGACGATGCGGTCGCGCAGCGACTCGGGCGAGAAGCCGCCGAACACGACCGTGTGCGGCGCACCGAGGCGGGCGCACGCGAGCATGGCGATCACCACCTCGGGGATCATGGGCATGTAGATGGCGACGCGGTCGCCCTTGTGAATGCCCAGGTCGCGCAGCATGTGGGCAGCGCGGTTGACCTCACGATGCAGCTCGCGGTAGGTGAAGGTGCGCACCTCGCCCGGCTCGCCCTCCCAGATGATGGCGGCCTTGTCGCCACGCTGCTCAAGCTGGCGGTCGAGGCAGTTGTAGGAGGCGTTGAGCACGCCGTCCTCGAACCAGCGGGCGAACGGCGGGTTCCAGTCTAGCGTCCTGGTGGGTTGCTTGAACCAGCTAATGCGGCCTGCCGCCTCCATCCAGAAGCCCAGAGGGTCCTGCTCGGCGCGCTCGTAGACCGAGGGGTCGTTGATATTGGCCTGGGCCACGAACTCGGGCGAAGGGGCGTAACGGCGCTCTTCGTGCAGCAGCGTCTCGATAATGCCGGACGAGGGATCCTGCGGCGACTGCATTCTTGCCTCC
>DASTEB010000204.1:0-9270 GCA_035710025.1 Chloroflexia bacterium | reverse complement strand
TGCGGGGATCGGGTGAGAATAGTGATGGGCAACATCCGCACCCTCGCCCCGAAGACAAGCCCCCGAACGGGGGCGTAGGAATGTAGCCCAGGGTAACACCCTGGGATGATGCCCACCCAGTTCCCCGGCCCGCGCAGGCGGGCTTACGGGTAGCGCACGAGGCGTAACCCGCAGGCAATCCCCTATTCAAGCGTGTGACCTGGCCCATAACGACCATCCCATCCGGGAACATAGGGGTCTGGCCCATAAGCCCGCCTGCGCGGGCTGTCAGTTAATATTAATGCCGCATCCCAGGGTGTTACCCTGGGCTACATTCCTACGCCCGCCTCCGCGGGCTTGACTTGCCCCCGGGGGTCGGGGTAATTCCCAGACACAGCCTCCAATCAAGGCTCACGCATCACGCATCACGTATCAGGGCCGTCACGCATGACGCATGACGCATCACGACCTGTCACGCATCACAGGCTCAGGGCTTGCCACGCGTGGTATAGTAGAGTGATAGTGAATAGTTGCCCGCGTTTGCAAACACAAAGCCTCCTCCTCTCGGCCTCCCGCCCTAGAATTGAGAGCTTTTACCACTACTCTCTGCGAGAACTACGCTATCCAGAGTGCAGACCGAGTAGCTACGTATATGTGGAGGACACAATGGCAAAGAAGTTGTACGTAGGCAACTTGCCTTACACGACCACCGAGCAGGAGCTGCGCGACATGTTCTCGCAGGTGGGCGAGATAGCCGACCTGGCCGTTATCACCGACCGGTACACCGGCCAGTCAAAGGGCTTCGCTTTCGTCGAGATGGCCTCGGATGACGCAGCCCAGGAGGCGATCAGCCGGTTCGACGGCCAGATGCTCGGCAACCGCGCGATGGTTGTGAACGAAGCCCGCCCCCGTGAAGATCGCGGCGACCGTCGCGGCGGCGGCGGCGGACGCGACCGCTACTAGCAGCCCTACCTGCACACTATTGAGGGGCCAGCGTGCTGGCCCCTCGCCCGCTTATGCCGAAGCGTAGCATTAGTGTAAGTGATAGTGAGAAGCGAGGAGTACCGTGTATAGAGCGACCGAATTGAGCAAGATCGAGGCACGCTGCGACCAGATCCTGACCTCCCCCTACCTGCGCAAAGAAGCGCCACAAGAGCTGAAACAGCTTCGGGCAGTGCTGCAGGTAGTAGATCACCTCGTCCGGGAGGACCTGCCCCAGCTTATTTCAGAGGTCAAGCACCTGCGCAACCAGAACAAAAAGCTCGAGGCCGAGCTTGAGACCCTGCGCGAAGGCAGGCACACCCCCAGCGACCCCATCCACCCCGAGAGAGCGGCCGCAAGCTCCACCGCCCCCGAGCAAGACACGGCCGGCGAGCCTGCAGGCGAGCACGCGCAGGCAGGGTAGATGCCGCGGTAGGCCGGGGCGAGCCGAACCCGGAGACAGGTTTTTTCCCCACTGATACCTGTTGTTACCGTCTCTTTTACCTGCCGGTGTTACGCTAAAGGCGTGAGAGTCTGCTCTGGGCCTGTTCGAGCCGCCGTATCGTGGCGGCACGGGCGAAAAAGCGGCGTACGCTCGGTCTCCTGAGCCACGGTCAAAGCTCGAAGGCGAAGCTGCCGGTCCGGAGAAACGAAAGGATGGAGTGCGATGTTGGCTCAAACGCACGCATCCAGAGACGTGCTCCAGTACGTGCTGTGGGGGATAATTCTTATCGGTTTCGCTCTGATGGTTGCTCTGTGGGTCACCAGCCCTAACTTTACGGCAGGCGCTCCTGAGTATGCCCCGGTACAAGACCCAATAGGATTTGTCTCCTCTCTGGTGCCGGTACGCTGACCGGCCACAGCCAAGGAGCTGAAGGAACCGCCCCTACCGCAGAGGGGGCGCTCCGAAAAGTCTCAACACAAGTCAACAACAGTGAAGCACCGGCCGTGTGGCCGGTGTTTTGTTTTTCCTACCAACTTTCCCGCGCTCTAATCCTATCCGCCCAGCGCGCTACACCCAAGTGTGTAAGTGCCTCTGCCTCACAAAGTTCGGCAAGACATTAGGCCATCCGCGGGCACCCTCTCCGCCCGCCGGAACGCTACACTCTACACGTCACAACACCAGTCCCGTCCATATCCGGGAACGTCGCAGCCAACCCCCCATTTTCAGACGGCCTAATCAGAAGGAGCATTGAGGAGAAACCATGCTAGTCAAAGCGGATATAGCAAAGGAGGACAGGTCGCGCGCCGGCCTCATCCTCGCCGCCGTGCTTGTTGCAGGCGCGGTACTGCCGGTGGCGCTGAACAACGTTCCCAGCCTGGCCCCCGGCACCGCCGCGCTCGACGCGCACTCCGCCACCCTCGCAAACACCTCGGTGCAGCGCGTGTCGCTGCCCCTCCAGTTCGAGCCGAACGCCGGGCAGACCGACAAGAGCGTCGATTTCGTAGCCCGCGCCTCCGGCGGCACCATGTTCTTCCGCCCGGCCGAGGTGGTGATGAGCCTGCCGGTCGAGGGCGCAAAGTCGAATGCTCGCGCCGCCGTGGCCGTGCAGTTCGTCGGCGCGAACGCCAACCACGTCATCGAGGGCGAAGGCGCCCTGCCCGGCAAAGCCAGCTATCTCAAGGGCAACAACCCTGCCCGCTGGCAGAAGGGCCTGCCCACCTACGCGGCCGTCGAGTACACCGGCGTGTACGACGGCGTCAACCTCAAGTACGAGGGCGACCAGGGCAGCCTAAAGGGCACCTACCTGCTGGCCCCCGGCACCGATCCTTCGATCATCCGCTGGCGCTACACCGGCGCCGAGCAGATTGTCCTGCAGCCCGGCGGCGACCTCAAGATCAGCATCGCGGGCGCCGAGGCTGCGCTGACCGAGAAGGCGCCGGTCGCGTGGCAGGAGATCGCCGGGCAGCGCACCCCCGTTTCCGTCGCCTACACGGTGGGCGAGGACGGCACGGCGGGCTTCGCGGTCGGCGCGTATAACGGGGCCCTGCCTCTGACAATCGACCCCACCATCAGCTATTCCACCTTCCTGGGCGGCGACAACTTCGACGATGCAATCGGCATCGCCGTCGACTCGCAGGGCTACACCTACGTGGCCGGACACACCGACTCGCTCAACTTCCCCCTGGTCAACGCACGCGACCCCATCTACGGCGGCAACAGCGACGCCTACGTGACCAAGCTCGCCCCCGGCGGCCAGAACGTTATCTACTCCACATACCTCGGCGGCAACGACGTAGACTACGCATTCGACGTGGACGTGGACGCCTCGGGCAATGCTTACGTCACCGGGCGCACGGCCTCCGACGACTTCCCCGTGGCGGGCGCCTACAGGCCGGTCACCGACGGCAGCAACGACGCCTACCTGACCAAACTCGACCCGAACGGCCAGGGCGTGCTGTACTCCACTTTCTTCGGCGGCAGCGAGGACGAGCAGGGCTGGGGCGTGGCGGTCGACGGCGCGGCCAACGCCTACATCGTGGGCGAGACCAGTTCTGCCGACTTCTCCACCCGCAGCGCATACGACAGCACCATCAACGGCGGCACCGACGGCTACGTAGCCAAAATCAATACCGCCGCTTCGGGCGACGCCTCGCTCGTCTACTCCACCTTCCTGGGCGGCTCGAGCAACGACTTCGCCGGCGGGCGCGTGCTGCTCGAGGTGGGGCACGGTATTGCCGTGGACGACCTGGGCTACGCATACCTGGCGGGCCAGACCCAGTCGGCCGACTTCCCCACACGCAACGCCTTCGACACCACGTACGGCGCGAACGGCAACCGCGACGGCTGGGTCGCCCTGATCGACACCGAGCTTGCGGGCGACGCCTCGCTCGTCTACTCCAGCTACCTGGGCGACACCGGCAGCGACGCCGCCAACGACATCGCCGTAGACGCCGAGGGCTACGCCTACGTCACCGGCACGTCCGGCTCGGTCAACTTCCCCCAGCGCAACCACTACGCCAACTGCTTCGGCAACGCCGGGCCGTTCGTCGCCAAGTTCAACATGTTCGAGGCCGGCGATGCCTCGCTCGTCTACTCTACCTGCTTCGGCCCGGGCGGCATCGGCAGCGCGTCGGCCGTCGCCGTGGACGCGTACGGCCAGGCCTACATCACCGGCGACACCCGATCCAACACGTTCCCCGTGCGCTTCCCGGTCCAGGGCAACCTGCGCGGCTTCAGCGACGCCTACGTGCTCAAGTTGAGCGAGAACGGCAACCTGCTGGGCTACTCCACCTACCTCGGCGGCGACTCTACCGAGACCGGCACCGATATCGACGTGGACGCGCAAGGCAACGCCTACATAGCGGGCACCACTTTCTCAACCAACTTCCCCACCCAGTCGGCCTACCAGCCCACCTACGGCGGCGACGGCGACGGCTACGTGACCAGGCTCGCCCCCGAAGGTACCTCGTGCGCGATCAGCTTCACCGACGTGCAGCCCGGCTCCACATTCCACCCCTACGTGCAGTGCCTCGCCTGCCGCGACGTTATCGGCGGCTACTCGGACGGCACCTTCCGCCCGAACGCCGACGTAACGCGCGGCCAGCTTTCCAAGATCGTGGCCAACGCCGCGGGCTTCTCGGAGGCTGTCACCGGGCAGTCGTTCACCGACGTGCCCCCGTCGCACACCTTCTACCTGTACATCGAGCGCATGGCGCGCCGGGGCATCATCAACGGCTACTCGGACGGCACCTTCCGCCCGCACAACAACGCCACCCGCGGGCAAATCGCCAAGATCGTGTCTAACTCGGTCGGCTACTCCTGGGAGCCTACCGGCCAGGCCTTCACCGACGTGCCCCCGACCCACGCGTTCTACGTGTTCGTCGAGCGGCTGGTGCATGAGGGCGTGATCGGCGGCTACTCCGACGGCACCTTCCGGCCCCAGAACAACGCCACCCGAGGCCAGGTGTCCAAGATCGTGTCGCTCGGCTTCTTCCCCGAGTGCGGCGCCAACGGCCCTTCCCAGGCCCCAGCCCCGGTCCAGCCGAAGGCGCCCGTCGCCCCCGAAACGAAGTCTCCCGAAACGAAGGCCCCGGGCAGCAAGTAACTCCTACCCGAAGAATCGGAAGGGGCACCCGCGATGGGTGCCCCTTCGCTTTGCCCTGCTCGGCAAGGCTCTACTTGGCCGCGGTCCTCGTCTCGGAGCCGGGCGATACCAGACCTATTCGGATGGCGTAGAGCGCGGCCTGGGTGCGGCTCGGCAGGCCAAGCTTGGTGAGCACGCGGTGTACGTGGGTCTTGACCGTCTTGTCGCTCAGGCCGAGCAGTACCGCGACCTCTTTGTTCGAGTGGCCCCTGGCGATCAGGCGCAGCACCTCGGTCTCGCGCTCGCTCAGCGCCTCGGGCACCTCGGGAGCGCGCACCTCGCGCACCAGCCGCGCCGCCGCCTGCGCCGAAAGCTGCACCTGCCCTGCGGCCGCCGCCTTGATGGCCCGGCACAGGTCGTCGCCTTCCACATCCTTCAGAAGGTAGCCGATGGCCCCGGCGCGCACCGCCCCGATCACCGACGCGTCCTCCAGCACGCTGGTCAGGGCGATAACCTCGGTCTCGGGCAGATCACGCCGGATGATTTCGGTGGCCGCGATGCCGTCCATCTTCGGCATCAGAATGTCCATCAATACCACATCGGGCTTGTGCTCGGCGGCCAGGCGTACCGCCTCTTCCCCGTTGGCGGCCTCCCCCACGACCTCGAAGCTGTCGTCCAGCTCGAGGAAGCCGCGCAGGCCCTTCCTGACTACACTGTGGTCATCGGCAAGCAACACGCGAATGGGCACGTGGTTGTTCCTTTCTATTGCTACACACAATGGTGTACGGCCAAGCTAGAACCAAAGCTTCACGAGAATCGGGTACATCCGCAGACTACGCGCAGCCCTCCCGGTGCTACACTGGAGGCATCGGGGTGGCACCGCGTATCGTACCACACAACAGTACGACATACAATAGGGATACGCGGCGCACCGCGATTCGCTATGCTTGATATGTGGCACGTCATTATCTACGAATCGGATTACGCACCACGCATCACGCATCACTTATTAGGACCGAGCAGCCCGATGGCTATCACACTGATAATTGTAGACGACCAGCCCAGTATTCGCCACGCAGTGAAAGAGTGCCTCTCGTTCGAGCACGAAGTGACGGTGGTAGGCGAGGCAAGCGACGGCGCGGAGGCGCTGGCGCTGGCGCGCGATCTGCGGCCCGACGTCGTGCTGACCGACATCAAGATGGCTAACATGGACGGCTTCGGGGTGGCCGAGGGGGTGCGCCGGGCGCTGCCGGGCACGCGGGTAGTGATCCTCAGCGTGTACGACACAGCAGCCAACCGCGAGCGCGCGCGTAAAGCAGGGGCCGCCTTCATCTCCAAGCATGAGCCTGCCGAGGCGCTGCTCGCCGCTATCATAGGCGAGTCATCGCTCGAAAAAGCGTAGACAGCCAAAGCCGATATGATGTAATATGGGTTGGTGCCTGGTGCGGCACTCGTGCGGCGCGTGTGCTCACCTTCCCTGCAACCCCGCTCTATGTGCGCCGTATATACACTGGCGGCCTCGCAGCGCTTATCCACTTGTCATCGTCATCATCCCGGAGGTAGAGGGGCATGGTAGGCTCTGGAAGAATCGTCGGACTGGTCTTACTCGGCCTCGGCATCGTCATACTCGCCGGGGCGGGCATCTGGGTCTTCTCCTCAATGAACCAGCCCGGCACCCAGCTTCAGTCGGGCGGGGCTGCCCTCACCATGGGCTGCGCTCTGCTGGTCGCGGCTATCGTCGGTGGGTTCGGCGTGTGGTTCCTCATGCAAGGCCGCAGCGAGGCCTCGCAGTTCGCCGACGTCGAGAAGCAGAAGAAGATCCTCAACGTCATCGCTACCCAGGGCACCGTGCAGCTTGGTACCGTGGCCCTCGAGACCAACATGACCATGGACCAGGTGAAGAATGCCGTCTACGACCTCGTAGGCAAGGGCCTCTTCACCGGCTACGTAGATTGGAAGTCGGGCAAGCTCGTGTCGGCCGACGCGGCGGTCATCAACCAGGCCGTGATCAGCGGCAAGTGCCCCAACTGCGGCGCGCCGCAGGTGGTGGGCGGCAAGGGCGTCATCCGCTGCGAGTACTGCGGCACCGAGTTCTTCATCCCGAAATCGGCCGCGGCCCCGGCATAAAGCACCACCCAACCGTACCCAACCGTACCCGTCCACGCCCACCGCTACGCATGTAACCATACGCTCACTCGCGCTAACGCCTGCGCGCCGCAGGCAAGGAAAGTAGAGACCCGATGCGTACTCAAAGACTGCGACTGACCACGGCCCTTATTCTCGCCGTCCTCACCCTGCTGCCCGCTGTCGCGTGGCTGGCAAACCCCTCCGCTGCCGGCGCGCAGACCCAGCAGTTCATTATTGACCAGTATGACTCGGATATCACTGTTAACGCCGACGGCTCGCTCAACGTAGAGGAGACTCTCACTTATCGCTTCGTGAGCGGTACCTTCCGACGAGGTCTCCGTACATGGGATCTTGAGCAGGTAGATTCTATCAATGACGTTCAAGTTTCCGAGGTACGCGGTGACCAGACTGTGCCCTACAACTTCAGCAGCTTCGACCCTGATGAGTCCCGCACCGGCGTTGCGGGTACTTATGGCATGGAGACCGCTGACGGCAAACTCCGCCTGCGCTGGATCTATGGGCAGACCAGCAATGCCATTCGCACGTTTCTCATAACTTATCGTGTCAACGGCGCGATCCGTGTCTATGACAGCAATGATGAATTCAACTGGTACGCCGTCCCACCCGACTCTGCCGCGCCTATCCAGAGCAGCAATGTGACCGTGACCTTCCCGGCCGGTAGCAATACCAGTACCTGGGAGACTGCCGCCATACCTGCTGAAGCGCATATCGCGAAGCAAGGCAACGCTATCACGTACTCGACCGTAAGCCGTCTGAACAGCGGGTTCAAGGTAGGCGCGCAGATACCCAAGGGCGTGCTCGCGGCGACCAAGCCCTCGTGGCAGGAGGCTGTTGACAATCGAGAAAGGATGCGCCCGCTGCTCGATTTTGGCCTGCTCGTGCTCAGCGCGGTTGTGCTGGTGGGCGGGGTGCTGTGGGGCATTTCGCGCTGGTATCGCCGAGGGCGCGACCTGCCGGTCAAGCTGCCCATTGACTACATGGCCGAGCCTCCCTCCGACCTGCCGCCCGGCCTGGTGGGAACCCTACTCGACGAGTCGGCCGACGTGCGCGACGTCATCTCCACCGTGGTCGACCTGGGCAAGAAAGGCAACCTCACCATCACCGAAACGCAGCGCGGCGGCCTGCTCTCCAGCCCCGACTTCGAGTACAACATGACCAACGGGGCGGTGGACTACCGCTACGAGCAGATGGTGCTCAATGCCCTGTTCCGGGGCGGGCAGCAGTCGGTCCAGCTGTCCGACCTGAAAAACAGCTTCTACACCAGCCTGCCCGGCATCTACTCCGAGATGTACAACACGCTGGTCGCCCTCAAGTATTTCCCCGAGAACCCGCAGGCGGTGCGCGCCCGCAACGTCGGCCTGGGCGTGTCGGTCATCGCCCTGGGCGCGCTTGTGTTCTTCGGAGGCTTCGTATTCGGCGAGACGTTCAGCTGGATGATCCTGGCGCTGGGCGGGGCGCTTGCCATCGTGGGTATCGTGTGGGCCATCCTCGGCTCGGCCATGCCCCGCAAGACCGACTTCGGGGCGCAGGAAACGGCCAAGTGGCGCGCCTTCCAGCGCTACCTCGAGCAGATACAGTCGTACACCAACGTGCAGGAGGCCGCCGACCGCTTCCAGAAGTACCTGCCCTATGCGGTGGCCCTCGGCGTGGATAAGCAGTTCATTAGCCAGTTCAACAGCGTGCCCCAGGCCATGCCCACATGGTACCACCCCTACGGCTGGTACCCCTACGTCACCACGAGCAGCGGAGGAGGCACGAGCACGACCACCGGCACGGGTGGAGGGGGCAGCGTAGGTGGGCCAATAGCTGGGCCGGGCTTCGACCCCGGCGGTGCCATGCAGAGCATGAGCGACTCGCTGGGCGGGGCCATGCAGGGCCTGTCCGACAGCTTCACCAGCATGGTCAACTCGGCGTCTAACATCCTGACCAGCTCGCCCTCCAGCAGCGGCAGCGGCGGAGGTGGAGGCGGTTGGGGAGGCGGAGGCGGCAGCTTCGGCAGCAGCGGCGGTGGGGGCGGCGGAAGCGTCGGGGCCGACTAAGCCCAGGCGCCGCACCAACCGGAGGCCCAAAGCGTGCTGTACTCCATGCGTGGTGGTACGTGCCGGGCGGTCCTACGCAACGTGGTCAGGCACGC
>DASTEB010000203.1:0-2013 GCA_035710025.1 Chloroflexia bacterium | reverse complement strand
GCTGCCGGTGATGTACCTGTTCATCGGGGTGTTCCTGGTGACCGCGGCGCAGAACCCCTCGGGCGCGATATTGCGGGGCATCGGGCAAGTGCGCACCTACTCGATCACGGTGATGCTGGAGTATGCGGCCAACATCGCCATTAGCGTGCTGCTGATCCCGCGCATCGGGGTGGCCGGGGCGGCGCTCGGTACGCTGATACCGGCCGCGGTGAACGACCTGCTGGTGATACCATGGCTGGCCTCCCGCGCCCTGCGGTTGAACTACTGGAGTTTCTTGCGGGGCGGGGTCATCGGCCCGGTGGCGGCGGCGGTGCCCGCGCTGCTGTTGTTGTGGCCACTAAGCATGGGGCTGACGGAGGCGTCGCTGCTGACGATAGGGCTTGGTGGCGCGGCGACCGTGCTATTGTTCGGCGCGTTCTACCTGCTGGTCGGCGCCGGAAGCGAGGAGAGGACGGCGCTGCGGGAAGCGCTCGACGCGGTATTGAGGCGGAAGAGGCGGCGAACACCTGGAAGTGGAGAGCATGGACCTACGGCTGAGCATATTGATACCCACGCGGAACAGGCGCGACCTGCTCGCCCGGACTCTCGGCAGCCTTAGCCGCCAGAGCGCGCCCGCCTCATCCTTCGAGGTGGTCGTGGCCTCGGACGGCTCGACAGACGGCACGCCCGAGGCGGTGCGCGAGCTTGCCCGCAGCCCCGAGTGGGCGGGCCGCACGCTGGTATGCGTGGAGCAGGAATGGGCCGGGGCGTCGGCTGCACGCAACGCGGCCCTGCGTGCAGCCCGGGGCGACACCGTGCTGTATCTGGACGACGACACGGTGGCGGATCCTGACCTCGTGTCCGTGCATCTTGAGCGTCACGAGCGGGGCGAGCGGGGGTCGGAACAGGTGGTGCTTGGCCTGATCGTGCCCGAGGAGCGCCCCGAGGCGATACACCGGATGCTGCGCCGGTGGTGGCTGGGGCACTACGAGCGGCTAACGGGGCAGACGGCACCCTTCACCGCGACGTTCACGGCGAACATGTCGCTGCCCCGGCAGGCGGCGCTGGATATAGGCGGGCTGGATGAGGCGATGGACTACGGGGAGGACGTCGAGTTCGGGTACAGGCTGAGCAAGGCGGGGCTGCGCTTCGCGTACGAGCCGCGGGCCGTGGTGCGTACGCGCAACCCCAAGCCGCCGGAGGCCGTGCTGCGCGACCTGTACCGTATCGGGCAGGGGAACACACGCATCTACCGCAAGCACCCCGAGACGCTGAGGCACCTGCCCCTTTCGGCCTACGGGGAGACGAGCCTGCGGATGCGCCTGGTGCGTTCGGTGCTGCTTGCCGCCTCGCGGGTGGGGGCGCTGGAGCGCGCCATCGACCGGGTGTTCCTGGGGTGGGCAGGCTCGCGGTTGCCGCTGCCCATCGACCGGGCGGCGTTCGATATGGTGCGCGACTACTACTTCTGGCGCGGGGTGCGTGCGGAGACGGGCGGCGGGAGCGAGTGGGCGCGGATCGCCTCGGCAGGCGTGCCGGTGTTGGTGTACCACGGCGTTGAGAGGCAGGTCAGCCCGGAGAGCGTGCGCTTCACCGTGAGCGCGCGCCGCTTCGCCTTGCAGATGGCCCTGCTAAAGCTCATGCGCTACAGGGTCGAGCCGCTCCACTCGCTGGTGGCGGCGTGGGAGAGTGGCGCGCTGCCCGCCCCGCGCACGGCGGCTATCACGTTCGACGACGGCTACCGGAACAACCTGACGAGGGCATGGCCTATCTTACGTAGGTTCGGCTACCCGGCGACCCTCTTCTTGGTGACGGGGTTCGCGGGCGCGGCAAGCGCGTGGGACCGGCACAGCCTGGCCGGGCAGAAGCCGCTGATGGATTGGGACGAGGCGCGAACGCTCGACGGGCAGGGCTTCCGGGTCGAGTCGCACGGGGTAACGCACGCCGACCTGCGGGAGGCCACGGCAGAGCAGGCGCGGCGGGAGATAGGGGAGTCGCACAGGCACATCGAGGAGCGCCTGGGTAGGCAGGCGGAGC
>DASTEB010000202.1:0-9535 GCA_035710025.1 Chloroflexia bacterium | reverse complement strand
CGGCGGGTGCAGGGGGCGAAGCCCCATGCCGGGGTTTGGGGTGTCCCCAATCCTTCCCCAAAATAAAAGCCCCCTTTCCCCACGAAGTGGGGAGAGGGGTTGGGGGTGAGGGGCCTCCCGCTACCTCCCCCGCGCGATTCTCGGCCTCCAGTCCTGCCTGTCCAGCACCGCCGTGAGCGCCGCGCTCACCAGCAGGTCGTCGTGCGTGGCCGCGTGCTCCACGCCCCAGCGCAGCGGCCTCCCCGGTCCCTCGCCTACCTGCGAGCCGCACTCCTCCACCTGCCTCCAGAACAGCCCCGTGTCCTGCTCGCCGTCCTCCGCGTACTCCTTGTACCGCCCCGCGTCCACCATCGACAGGAACTCCCACCCGAGCTGCGACTTGCTCTGCACCGTGAACACGAACGGCACCACCCGCCCCGGCAGCCTCTGCTGCAGGAACCCCGCGAGCCCCGCGCCCACACCCGTCGCGTCCACCACCACCCACCGTGCCTTCCATACGTTCACCGCGAGGTCCGCAATCGCGGCGTAAAGCTGCGGGTGCGGCGTGCCCACCCAGACCTTGCGGTCCACCACCCGGTAGCGAGGGCGCATCACCAGCGGGTCGTCCAGCCCCGACAGGTCGGCCTCCACCACCGTGAGCGCCGTCGCGTCGCGCCTGCTCGCCAGTGCGGCGCTGTCCGCTATGCCCGCGCCCGGCGCATACCCCGCCGTCTCGTCCGCGCCCGCCACGTCCACCAGCAGCGCGTACTGCCGCCCGGGCTCAGCCTGGTGTTGGCGCGGGTGGTCGCCCCTCATGTGGGCGCGGCGCGCCGGGCCGAACAGCCGCCCCTCCGCGTCGATCTCCTCCAGGTAGTACTCCGAGCGGATGAAAGGGTGATCGGGCCCGAACTGCGCGATGCGCGCCTTCACATACTCGCCGTATGCGGGCACGCTGTCGGCCACCTCTTTCCAGTCCACCTTGAACACGCGCTCGAACCCGTCCTTGCGCTCAAGCTCTCGCAGGTACGCCATCTGCCGGGCCAGCAGCGTGCGCGAGGTCCACACCGTGCCCGAGAACACCTGCACGGCGTTGCTCGACGCGCCCATCGGGTCGAACACCGCATCCCACCGGTCGGGCGCCACGTCCTGCGCCTCGTTGCACGCCATCAGCAGCGTCGCCGTCTCGCCCCGTGCCTGCGCGTACGGGTGCGCCGACAGGAACGCGCACGATGCCGCTCCCAGGCTCACCACGTTGTCGTCCCGCTTTGCCTTACCGTACCGCGCCATCCCCGGCGCGCTCAGCCGGTCGAGCAGGCGTCGACGTGCTATTGACCCCTGCGGGCGCAGCGTCGGCGTGACCATCACCACCGACCCTCCCTTATCCGCCGCCGAGTGCTCGGCCAGCAGGTACGACACGATCTGCGCCAGCATCTCGTCCTTGCCCGACTGCCGCGCGAACACCACCGCGAATTGCCCGCCTGCCCCACGCTCAATGCACTCCACGATCTGCCGGGCCACCCTCAACTGGTACGGGCGCAACTTCGTGCTCGGCCACATCTCGGCCGAGAACGCCTCAATGTTGCCCAGCAGTGGGTCAGACTTGCCCGCCATTATCGAGGCCGGTATCATCCCGCCAGCCGCATGATCCAGTCGAGCAGCACCGCCCCGGCCACAAGCCACAGCAGCGCGTTCACCCGGCCCTTCACCTCGGCCACGTCGCCGCGCACCTCCTCCAGCATCTGCCGGGTCACAATCTCGTACACCGAGCGCGGGCGCTCGTCCACCGGCTGCGTGCCGGCCTCCTGTTCGTGGGCCTGCGCGCTCGCGCCGCCCACCCTCTTCACGTCTGCGGACATAGGGGTTCTCTCCTTCGGAGCGGCGCGCAGAATGCGGGTTCGCGCCGCTCCGATTTCTCTATCCCCTTGCCCGCCCAAGCACTGCCACTACGCGTGACCCGGTCCTCCCCCAGGCGCGGCGCGTCACGCGCACGCCTGCGCGCCCGTTACACACTACATAGACCGCGACCGCGCCGCGCCGAACGTCGGCCGCGAGCGCGAGCGGCAACACACCCCAAGGAGGGCAAGCGACAGATGGGTAGTCTTGCTAACATTCTGTGGACGGTAGTGGTAATACTTGTGGTGCTCTGGCTGCTGGGCTTCCTGCTCAACGTCGGCGGCGGGTTGATCCACCTGCTGCTCGTGATCGCGGCCATAGTGCTCATCTACAACCTCGTCACCGGCCGGAGAACGGTCTAGCCTCGCCCGGGACCTCGCGTCTCGGGCCGCACGACGATGAACAGCAGGCTTTCGTGGGGATTGATGGCGGCCCTGCTGGTGCTGTACCTCGCGGGCTTCGCCCTCGGCTGGGCAGACCGGCCGCCGTGGCACCTTCTGGCGGTGATCGTGGCCGTCCTTCTCCTGTTCAACGTGTTCAACATGCGGGGCCGGGCCTAGCCTCCCCCTCCGCCGCGCACAAAGAAAGAGCCGTCCCATTGGGGGCGGCTCTCCTTGTTGACGGGGTATTCAGTTGTTGTGTGCAGCTCTTACTGGCCCGACAGACCGCCTAGCGCGGCAACGATAGCCCCGAAAGCGAGCAGGCAGCACAGGCCGCCAAGCACGATGCCGACTACCGTCGGCAGGAACGCTGCCATCTGCGCTCTACCCGGTTGCATCCGTTGCGATGCCTGCATGGCAAGGCCCGCCAGGTAAAGCTGGTACAAGAACAGCACGAAGCTGACGATGCCGCCCAGCAACGGGATGATGCTGGCCACAGCGGCAATCACGCGGGTCGGCGTGTAGCTCAGCGACAGCAGATACGAATGGGTCATGAAGTCGCTGCCCGTGCCGCCGAACATTCGGGCCGTGAGCCACAACAGCCCCGCGCCCAGGAAGAACGTCACGAACGTGAAGATGAACGTCGAAATCGCTCCGCCGACGCCCGCGCCACCGTAGAACTGGGTCAGCGTGTTCGGGTCGAAGTTCGGGTCCTGCTGCCTGAGCATATCGGTGAACGGGTCCAGCATCGCGGCGGTAGCGCCGAACGCCAGCAGCGACATGATCGCCCCGACGATAGCTACAAGCGCGACTCCGACCAACGTGGACGTCCAGTTAGCTCGCGGGATCTCAGCTTCATAGGTCGTGACATTGGGCTTGGTCAGCGCGTTCAGCCACGACTGGAACAGCGAGTTGATATCGAACGCGCCGCCGCCTTCCGGACGAGTCACGGGGCCGGTCGGTGGAGGGGGGGTGTATCCGCCGCCGGGAGGAGGCGGGGGAGGGGTATAGCCGCCGCTCGGTGGGGGCGTGTAGCCGCCTACGGGCTGCGTGGGGCCTCCGCCGGCCGGGGGCGTGTACCCGCCCGCAGCCTCGGATGGTGGAGTGTACCCGCCCGCGGGCTGTGATGGTGGCGTATAACCGCCCGCCGGCTCCGACGGGGGCGGTGTGTAGCCGCCGCTTACGGGCTGTGTAGGCTGCCCGCCCATGGTGCCGCCCGGGGGCGTGGTGGACGAGCCATCGGAAGCCCGGTAGCCGCCCTCGGGTTCTTCCGGCGGCCGGTTGCTTCCACCCGATTGAGGATCATACGACATGCGACTTCTCCTTTCCGCGGGCCTGGCCCAGCGGCCGATGGGTGTGTTACCTGGCGGGCAAGTGCTTGGTAGACCCTGTAAGTCAGCACAATGCCACGAGGCGAGGGTATACGAAATGGTTGCTCGTAGTAAGGGGCCTCGCTTGCGGCAGATACTAGCACATGCCCGTAGTGTTGTCAATACCGTGTACGGGCCAAGGGGGAATTGCGTTTCACACGCGAGTCACACGTGTGACTGCCCGGGCTGCTCGCGCCCGTCTTACGCCTCGGTCTCCGGTTGCTGGCGGCGCGCAGCGCGGCGCTTGAGCACGATGCGGTATATCTCGATCAGCAGCAGCAGGTAGGCGAAGCCCAGCGCGTACCCCGCCATCGCGTCCGACGCCCAGTGCTGCCCCATATACACCCTCGACACCCCTACCAGCGCCACCATCACCCCGCACACCGCGAGGACCACCCACCGCGCTGCCGACCGCCTCGGCAGCAGCGTAAACGCCAGGTAGAACAGGAAGCCGTAGAACATCGTGTAGCCCGTGACGTGCCCGCTGGGGAACGAGTAGCTGTGCAATTCGGCATACACGTTCACGAACTCCGGCGTGGGCCGCGGCCGGTCGATCACCTGCTTGACCAACTCCGAGAGCACGCCCCCTGCCGCCGCCAGCGCAGTGAACCATGCCTCAGTCACCCACCGCTGGAACAGCATGAACAGCACGACCACAGCCGGGATGAGATAGGTCCACGGCGAAAAGCCCGGCGCGCTAACCCACACCAGCAACTGCCCCACCGGCACAAGCGGGATCCCCTGTATCGCGTGCGTCACGGCGATGTCCCAGCTTGTGGGCAGCAGGTCGCCGCGGATCACGATCAGCGTGAGGAGCGAGAAGATGACCGCCAGCAGCAGCACCGCCACGATCAGCGGCCGCCCACGCGCAAGGGCGATCAGGCTGCCGGGGTGCCAGAACGGACGCCGCACCACCGGCGTATCGGCCGGCACGGCGCGCCTCTCGGCGGGTTCGCCGGAGGCTCCTGCTGGCATAGCGGGCGGGCTGCTCATGCCCACCACGGGTGCAAGATGCATGCCCCTTTCGCCAGGCCCGACGGCGCATACCCGGCCTGCAACTGTAACCCCATGTTAATGCTGTTTTGCCCCTGCGTACACGTTTGCGTGCTACAGTGATACTGGGGGATTCCGGCCCGTAGACCCTGGCGCCTCGCGACCGGCACCGCAATGGACGGGCGCGTCCGCGGGAGGCCCACTCAACAGCCGCTACCCCCGAAGGAAGGTACACCCATGACGACTGAAGAGAATAAGGCCCTGATCCAGCGCCTCGTCGACGAGGTGTGGAATACGGGCAACCTGGCCGTGGCCACCGAGCTCTACGCTCCTGACTACGTGAACCACGATCCAGTCTTGCCCGACGTTCGCGGCATCCAGGAGTTCGCTGCCTGGTTCACCCAGCTTCGCACCGCCATGCCCGATTTCCACGTCGAGATCAACGACACGGTCGCCGAGGGCGACAGGGTAGCCAAGCGCTGGGCGGCTCGCGGCACCCACATGGCCGATTACCTCGGCGTGCCGCCGACCGGCGAGCCGGTGGAGCTGGAAGGCACCACCACATACCGCATCGCCAACGGCAAGATCGCCGAGTGTTGGTGGAGCTACGACCCTAAACAATTGCGCCCGCACCGCGCCGTGCCCTCCGCCCCCGAACTCGCCGCCACCAGGTAACAACCCCCATTACACGTACTGACCCTCCACAGCACATCGAGCACACGGACCCCTGCCCGTGTGCTCGCGCGTTTGCCCTTGCTCTACGAACCGGTACCATTGTCGTCTTGACGCAGGCGTCCGACCTCTGGTAATATCTGTCCAACTACGCGCGGCGCTGCGCGTGTTCCTGTTACCTTTACCTGACCTCCTGATACCTGACCTCCTGATTGCGTGCCCGCGAAGGGTGGGCCATTGCATTGGCTACCGTGTCGGGGCATCTGCCCACCCTCGTTGTCGCTCGCGCCGATTGTGTCTGCCGCTTACCTGAAAGAAACAGAGGATGCCGGGTACTCACTTATCACTACCCCTCAGATCGCATACCCCTAGCACCCACCGCCCCGGCAGGCGCAGACGCCTCAGCCTGCTGCTGGCCCTGCTCGTAGTCACATCTCTCGCCGGCCCACTCGCCCCATCCCTCCCCGATGCCGAGCGGGCCGCGCTCGCTTCCGGCCAGGCCGCCCCGACCGTCGTGCCCGTACACCCCTTCGTGTACGCAATGCCAAGCTCCAACCACACCTACGATATCATGTGGTCCAACGGCGGCAAGAAAGACCCCCGCGTCGCCCGCATCAAAGTCGACAGCATCTTCTTCTCTGACGCCTCCGCCGCCCTCTCAATCGATGGCACCCACGCCGTCTTCCGCGTGACCGGCGACCGCTACGGCGGCTCCAGCCTGTACAGCGTGAGCGTGTCCAGCGGTGAATACCACCAGATCGCGGCCTCCAAGAACTCGGTGCACGGCATCGGCGCCTACGCCTGGTCGCCCGCGGGCAACACCCTGGCCTACGTGCTGGCCGCCCCCGCCCTCGACCCCGGGCAGATGGACGACGCCTACGGCACCATCCATATCTGGTCGGTCGGCTTCGAGCCGGTGAAGCTGCCCGGCTCCACCGGCAGCGACCGCCTGCTCGCCTTCTCCAGCGACGGCTACGGCGTGTATGCCGCCCGCCGCGAGACCGTGGGCGAACACACCCTCGAGCACCTGGTCTACATCCCCCTCTCCGGCGCCGGGGCGACCCTCCTCCTGCGCAGCCGCCCCGAGCTTCGCTACACCCGCTATACCGTGTGGGCGCCCCCCGGCGCGCTATCCCGCGTCGCCTACCTCGCCGAGGGCGATTGGACGCTCGCCGCGGGCAACGCCAACGTCATGGAGGTGCTGCCCGCCCTCGCCGGGCAGGTACGCCCCACCGCGAAGATGCCCGGCAGCGACAAACTCGCCAAACCGTCCACCTTCGGCCTGGTCGTGTCCGACATGACCGGGGTCGAGCAGGTGCTATTGCGCCGCGACGCTGAGGCCTACACCCACCTGTCGTGGTCGCCCGACGGCGCTGCCGTGTTCGCGGGAGGCGGGCGCAGCGGCGCGGCCTGGCGCGTGGGCAGGGACGGTGGGCGCGTCGCCCTCGGCGCCTCGCTGTTCGGCCTGAGGCAGGTGGCCCGCGGCTCCGCAGGGCCGCACGCCGTGTTCAGCGACTACCCCTCCACCCGTCTGGTAATCGTGGACTACACCACCGGCAAGGTGGCGGGCACAAAGTGGGTCAGCGGCCCCGGCAAGCCGGGCAAGGCCGTCGTATCCCTCCCCGTGCCCTACATCCACCAGGTGAACGACACCGCCTCCAGCGCCGACGGCAACTGGGCCTGCGGGCCGACCTCTCTCGCTATGACCCTGGCGTACTACGGCAAGATCGAGCCGTGGAGCCGCACCGAAGCGGGCAAGGCGCAGGAAGAGCAGAACAACATGGTCGCCCTGAGCAAGACCGAATCCGGCCCGCCCTCCGGCCTCGAGTACGCCCCCTACGTGACCAACGAGTACACCCTGTACGGCAAGACCTACAGCGCCACCGCCCGGGACCCCCGCGGCCGCCCCGTCGCGGGCCTGTACGGCACCATCTGCCCCACCGGTCTTGCCGACTGGCAGACGATGGTGTCGGTCATCGGCTGGCATGGCCTCAAAAGCCAGTACGTCGCCGCCACCTGGGAAGGCATCGTGGGCGCGCTCAAGCGCGGGCACCCCGTCATGATGGGCAACGCCCTCACCCCCGAGGGCCACATCCTGCTCGTCGTGGGCTATACCAACGACGGCAACCTCATCGTCAACGACCCCTACGGCGACAAGTTCGCCCCCGGCTACGGCAAGAACAACGGCCACGGCGTGCTCTACCCCTGGAAGCGCGCCACCGCCCGCCGCGCCCTAGAGGTGATCGGCGTGTGGCCCCCGCCCACCGCCACCCCCACCATCACTCCCACCCCGAGCGCCACCCCCACCCGTCCCGCCACCTCAACGCCGACCGCTGCCCCGCCCACGGCTACAGCCACTGCTACTTCCACCGAAACGCCCACACCCTTGGCCCCCACAGTACCCTAGCACGTGGCGACCGCAGCACCCCCAGGCAAACAGTAAGGGCACCAATCGCGGGTGCCCTTACATTTCGTGTCTCAGGAGCAGCGCTGCCCTTTGCCCACTAGTGATGTACCCACACGACCGTGCCGATACGCGCCCAGCCGTAGAACCACTCCGACATCGGCGTGCTCAGGTTCACGCAGCCGTGGCTCATCGGGCGGCCGAAGTTGTCGTGCCAGTAGGTGCCGTGCAGGCCCTCGCCCGACATGTGGAAGTACTGCGGGTACGGCACATCCTTCAGGTAGTAATAATCGCCCGAGGCCAGGTTGCCGCCCTCCATGTCCTGCTTGGGCAGCCGGTAGTAGATCTTCCACACCCCGATCTCGGTAGGGGTCGAGGCCTTGCCGGTCGAGGTCAGTGTAACCTTGATGGGTGTGCCGTCCTCGTATGCCGTCACGATCTGCTGCGTGATGTTGATATTGATCCACTTGCCCTTGTAACGAGCGCCCTCGAACTTCACCGGCGCTACCCTGCGCACCAGGCTGGAGTGTACCCACATCGGCTGCTCGGGCGGCTCCGACACGCGGTACCATATCCCGCCGTCAGATGCCGTGGCCGACTCGTACAGCAGCACGCGCCTGCCTGCCCACCAGCCCTTGAGTATCTTCTTGTCCAGGCCGGGGCCGACGCGCACGTTGCCGCCGGTGGCCATCTCGCCCAGCCACAGGCCCTCGTAGTCGCCGGGCGTGGACGGGGTTGTCACTTCCTGCGTAGGAAACGCCACCGCTGTCGAGGTTGCCGAGCCCGGACTCGTAGGTTGCGCCGAAGGCACGGGCCCCGAAGTAGGGGTTGTAGTTACCGTCTCCTCGGGCACCGGGGTGTACCTCTCGTCAACCAGCACCAGCAGCGAGCCTGACGCGTACGCCAGCGTGCCCTTGTAGTCGAGCCAGTACCACCCGTCGTTGAACGGCCCGCCCGCCACTATGGCCCGCTCGTTCACCTTCATCTCGGCCACTTTCGCGCCGCTGGCCATCGGTTGGTCGCGCAGGTTTACGCCTGTCCTGGCCGCCACCACGCTGCCCAGCGGGAAGCGCGCCGCGTCCTGTGCCTGTGCCGGGGTTGCGGGGCCGGCCGCGAGCGCCGCGAACAGCGCGACCAGCAGGACAGCCAAAGCTGCCAGGCCGGTGCCCATGCGTCCCGTGTACTTTCTCTTACCTGTGCTGTTTCCCAACATTACGCCACTCCATTCCTTGATGCTCTACTGTATCTGTGAATCCGCGAGGAGCTAATCGACCGGTCTGCTCCGTGGAGGACTGGCCTCAATTATAAGCCGGCGCGCAATGTCTTCCACATCGCACGACGGCGCCCTCGGCTCCCGCGATGCGTCGGGCGCGCCTATTCGGCCGTGCCCCGCGAGGTGCCCTCATCCTTATAACGGCGCAGTACCGCCCCCAGTTCCGCAGGTGGGCGGTACCTCTCGCCCTAACGCCACCATAATACCAATATTCGTGCCTTTATGGGATGGTGCTTTCGCGCTACACCCTGTAATCCCTTTGGACTACCTCCCCTCCCGCCTCGTGTCCCACGCTCCGGCCTGGCGCCAAACGTCATGCTTGATTCGTCCTGCCCACCCAACGGCGTTCGCTCAAGCCCATGACGCATGACGCATGACGCCCATTTGCCCGCGGCCCCCATGTGCTATACTCGCATTGACAGGGCGGCGTGCCATCGCGCCCCGTTCTTCAGGAAAGGCCTCAACCATGAAGTTCACACCACGTTCAGGCCGGGCAACCACTGTGCTAGCCCTTCTTGCCCTCGTGCTCGCGCTGCCCGCGTCGTTCGCCTCCGGCCAGGCCCAGGCCCAG
>DASTEB010000201.1:0-13481 GCA_035710025.1 Chloroflexia bacterium | reverse complement strand
TCGACGGGCGACGAGCTTTACTTCGAGTCGACTGGGTTCGCAGTCTCGGGCTCCTTCCGCGAGTTGTGGGAACAGCCGGGCAACGCGGAAGCACTTGGGCGGCCGGTGTCGGGCGTATTCCTGGAAGCGGGGGAAGGCGGGGTGCCTCTTCGCGTGCAGTACTTTGAGCGCGGAGCCATGCGCCGGCTCGCCGGAGACCAGACGGCGCCTGCCGCGCCGGCACCTCTCGGCGCCGAACGCTATCGCGCGTTACACGGCGCACCGTAAAGAACGAGGGCCGGCACAGTCTCCGGCCCTCGCTGCTGATGACCCGGAGATATCAGGGTCCGGTAACGGCTTCGTACACGATCTTGCTGAGCTGACCTCGGGTTGCGGAGTTCACCGGCCGGTACGTGCCGTCTGCATAGCCCTGCACGATGCCGTGCTGGTGCGCGGTCTCAACGTAGGTGTAGAAGGTGTGCTCTAGCGGCACGTCAGTGAAGGTGGGCACGGGCGGCGAGTAGAGCGGCCAGGCCTCGCCGAGCACCACGATCTTGGCGATCTGCCCCCTCGTGACATCGTTGTGCGGGCGGTACGTGCCGTCGTCATACCCCGATACGACGCCCCGATCATGCAGGGTCTCCACGAAGGCGAAGAACGTGTGATCCAGCGGTACGTCAGCGAACGTCGGCTGCTGCGGGGTGACGAGCGGCCAGCCCTCAGCAAGGACGACGATTTTGGCCACCTGCCCCCGCGTGGTGTTGTTGTAGGGGCGGAATGTGCCGTCGGGGTATCCTGTGATAGCGCTCATGCAAGCGAGTCCCTGAATGTACTCGTAGAACGTTGAGCCAGGCTCTACGTCACTGAACGAGACGGTGCACGGCTCTGTGGTTGGCGTGGCTGACGGTGGGACCGGGGTCCCGGTGGGCGGAACGGTAGTCACGGTGGGAGGGACCGCAGTCGCGGTAGGCGGAACGGTGGTCGAAGTGGGGGTGGAGGTCGGGACCGGGGTCCAGGTCGCTGTAGGCGGTACCTGGGTCGCGGTGTGCGTTGCCTGAGCGGTTGGAGTCACCGTGCCGGTTGTCGCGGGACGCACACCCGCCAACCGCGCCAGCGTGCCTACGAAGGCCTTCGTGTAAGCGGTGTAGTACGCGGGGTTGAAGCCGCAGGGTTGGTAGCCGCCGCAGTTCTGACGGTCGTTAACGGTGTGGTAGTAGTCGTTGAAGTCGCCATAGTACTGCTCTATCCCGAGGAGCGCAGGGTACTGGAACTGCCAGAAGGAGGCGTGATCGCTGGCGCCGGTCGCGCCGTTGGTGTAGCGCGTGAGAACGAGCGGGATATTGTACGTGGCGACCGTATCGAAGAAGACGTCGGCAATGGCATTAGAGTCGGCACGCGTGCCGGAGTGAATTTCGCCTTCGCCATCGTTGTCCGAGTCCCACGCTATCATGTCGGCGTTGAGCACGCCGCGGATGTCCTGGTTCTGGTTGCGCGCCATCTGCGCGTAGTAATAACTTCCCCAGAGGCCCTGCTCCTCGCCCGTAAAGGCGACAAGGCGTATCGTATAGTCGGTGGGGTATTGTGAGAGGATGCGCGCTGCTTCGAAGAGCGCGGCCGTGCCGCTCGCATTATCGTCCGCACCTGGGGCGTAGCTGTACGGGCTGCCGGACGTGTCGTCGATGTGCGCGGTGAACAGGTAGAGTCTCGTGGGTTCGAGCGTGCCCGTCTTTTCGCCCACAGCGTTCTTGAGATTGTAGCTGCTCCAGGTATAGTCGTGGTAGCTCGGCGTGAAACCCTGCTGCTGGAACGTCTCGTAGGCGTACTGCCAGGCCTTGGCGATCTCCGCCGAGGCGCGGGTGTAGCGCGTAGACATAGTGTACGGCTCGCCGCCGACTACGACCGGATGCTCGCCGCTCAGTCCGGCGTTGTAGTCCATCAAACTGGTCTGGCTGACACTGTCGATGATCTCCTGGATTAGGGGATCGGGCGGCGACTCGGCGTGGGCGCCGCGGGCCGGCGAGTGCAGGCTCGCGCCGAGAAGCAGCGAGAGCGCCGCGGCGCATACGAAGAGCAGCCAGGCACGCAGCCTGTCGCGGTGGGTGACGCGGCTCATTTGGTCCTCCAGTGGGGCGTGTGGTGCTGCGCGGGTGCACGCGGTATCGCTCCGGCTCGCGGGAAGTCGGCACGTTGGACCGATTGTATTGCTGGTAGGTGGTCGGGAGGGTCGAAGTTGGTGACTGTGTGGTGAAAAACGATGTCCGTGGGAAGACTACTTGAAAAAGGCTGTCAGCGGGTGGGCGCGGTGATCCGATCGAGGGCCTGCCGCCTCCCCCTGGCTCCCTAGTCCACCGAACAGGAGAGACCTACCATGATTACCCAGCGCCTCGTCGGCTACAACCTCTACCTCAAGCCTAACCACGCCGCCTACCGCACCCTGCTCAAGCCTCTCGGGCTCGAGTACGTGCCCGTCACCGCCCCCGATCCGCGCCCTATCCAGACGCCCGGCAACCCGCCGCGCCCCGGCTACCTGATCGACGTGCACCGGCTGACCGACGAGCAGGTCGGCCACATCGTCGCCGCGCTCTCGATCGCCTTCCAGGCGTCGCCGGTGGAAGTCATCGTGCAGATCCTCACCGTCGGCCTGCCCATCCTCGCACGCGACTGCGACCCGCCCGTGCCGGTGTACGCAACGTCCAACTAGCAACAGACCATGAACGACGCAGAAGGGAGGCCCGACCGGCCTCCCCGAACTTGTTGATGACAGTCTTACCGACTAGCCTTTCCGGAAGACGATCACCAGCCACCAGACACAGAGTGCTGTTGCAACCACTGCAATGCCGCCAACAAAGACGATCGTGCTCCACGCGCTCGAACTGCCGACGTCGACAGCGGCACCAAGCACGGCCAACCAACCGAAAAATGCTACTACGCCCCAAAAGAGTGCCCACCAAATTGGTTTGCCCGTTATCATCTTGGTCTCCTTGTCGAGTCTGGGAACTTGCGCGGCCCCCCCAAGTGCTGAGACTGATGGCCTGTCATTGGTTGCGGGCGCTTTCAGAAGGCTCGTTCAGTCGGCACGATTGTATGTAGGAAAGGTTAACAGGTAGGTAAATGCATCCCGCAGCTACAGCTTGTCGCCCGGCGACAGTTTGCGGTGCGCCTCGCGGGCCCGCTCGTCTGCGGCAGACGCACCATAACGCCCCAACATCGTTCGCGACCGCCACCCGGCGAGCCGCATGAGGTCGCCTTCCTGGCCGCCATCAGACAGCCACTCGTGCGCGAATGTGTGCCGGAACAAGTGGACGAACACGCCGTCCAGCCCGGCCTCTTTCGCACGCGACTCGATCACCTGGTAGATCCCCGACGACGTCATGGCGCCGCGCGTCCCGATCCACAGGTTCGGCAGCTTCGAAACGCCGCTCCGCCCGTACTCCGCGCGAGCTCGCAGGTACCGATCGAGCGCCAGCGCAGTCTTTCGCCCAAACGGGCACAGCCGCGGCCGCCGCCCCTTGCCGACGACATGCGCCACGTTATCGCCGAAGTCGATATCCTCCACCCGGAGCCCTGCCAGCTCGCCGCGCCGCATACCGGTGTCGATGAGCAGACGCAGGATCGCGAGGTCCCGACGAGCATAGAACCCGCGGCCCTCGCAGGTCTTCAGCAACTTGCGCAGCTGGTCTTCGGTCAACACCTGGGGCGGCTCCTCGGGCACGTGCGGCGGCTTCATGCGCTCCATCGGCGACCGCTTGATCTCCCCCTCGTCGGCGCACCAGTTGAAGAAAGCGCGCAGTGCCCGGTACCGGTTCGCGGCTGTAGCCGGACGCAGCGGCTTACCCGTGCGCTCGTCGACGCCCTCGAGTAGCGAACCGATGAAAGCCTCGACATGCTCGCGCCGCACCGAATCGGGCGACGACGGCATGCCGCGTTCGTCGAGGAACTTCCAGAGCAGATCGATGGCGCCCAGGTAGTTACTGATCGTATTCGGCGATCTATTTTGAGCAAGCAAAGAACGCCGGAAGCTATCGGCGAGTGTTCGCCAGGCGCTTCCGGCGCCGGTTTTGGTAAAAGCCATGGCAGAGCCTCCGGTTGGTAAGTGTGTCCAATCATGGTGTAGTGGGCACGTGCTCGGTAGCAGCCACCGAAGGAGCTTCCAGTTATGGTGTCTAGGGACGCGTAAATCCCTAACGGGGGTGGCTGATGGGGCTCGAACCCACAACCCCTTGATCCACAGTCAAGTGCTCTGCCATTGAGCTACAGCCACCATGAAAGTATGGTCGGGTTGGTAGGAGCTGGCTGACGCGAGTAAGCCGAGTTCTGTTCTAGATGGCCATCTCTCTCGGCCTTCTTGCGAAGACCGGCTACCTCGTCGCCTTGGTAGCGGCTCTCGTCTTCCGACCGGCTCGGCGAGCCACCTGTCGCGCACGGTTGCCCGTACGCCGCGGTCGATTCGGAGATTGCTGCAGGGAGGATTGCCCTTTTCACTCCGCCGACACCGTTTCCGGTGGGGCGGCATTGGTCACTGTTGCTCTCGCCCTCTTGCGAGGGCGCCAATCTGGACTGTCAGGACCTGCGACCGGCCCTTCCCACGCTTACACGTGGCACCCCGCTCTGCGCAGCTCGGACTTTCCTCTGCCTTTCGGCAGCGGCCATCCTGCGACGCCAACCTTGCCCAACCCGTTTGTCGCTATTGTCGCCGCTTGGGCGCTGTTAAGTTGCGCCTGTTCCGGGGCAGGGACTCGAACCCCAACTTACTGATCCAAAGTCAGCTGTCCTACCATTAGACGACCCCGGATCGGCGGCGCGTCCATAATTATACCCGATACGCTCGCCGTAGTCAAAGGCGCCGGGTTGACATAACAGTCTACTTGCGGCTGGTATAATGGCAGGGCCAGGCACGCACGGAAGGAGCGATAAGCGATAATGGAACGACACGACGCGCAGGAAGGTTCCGAGAATCCGCACGGCAGTTACAACCCTCACTCGGGCGATCCATCGGCGCCCACCAATCCGCGGCTGCTCAACGCGATGCGAGGTGTCGCGCTGAACGATAACCCGGAGACCCGGGACGTGCTCTACCGCGAGCTTTCGGCCGCCACGTTCTTGCTCCCGCAACCCGAGCCGACGCCAGGCAAGGCGCCGGGCTTCTCGTGGTACGAAGTTGGTACGCCGTTTTCGGCACTTGCCGAGCGCGACCTGCGTGGAAGGCTCGTGCTCCCCGTGTTCACCGACACGACCGCGCTCTTCGCATGGGCGCCGCGCGAGGCGAATTATGTGGCGATGCCTGCCGCTACGCTTTGGGCACTGGCTTTACAGGTCAGGGCGGATGCTGTAGTGATCAATGTGGCGGGGCCCTCGGGCGGCGAGGTCACCCGGGGCGAAGTTCAGGTTCTGGCGCAGGGCGGCATACCGGGGCCGGACGGCGCGTATGTCTTCCCTGAAGGCGGGACGGCGCAGGTGCGCTATCCCGAGCCTGAGCCGCCCGAAGGTCTGGTTGGCGCGCTATGGAAGGCGGCGGCCGCGCATCCCGGGATCGAGTCTGTCTACCTGGTGGACGTGATGATAGGGCAGGGAGAGGAGCACCTTCTGGCGGGGATCGAGTTCTCGCCGCTGCCAACGGACGAGGAGCTACCGGAGATCATGCGCGCGCTCGGCGACAGCGTGATGCCGTGGGTAGATCAGGACCGCTACGTGGACTTCATCGTGCTCGTGCCGGGGCAGCCAATTGAGCGTGAGGTGAAGGCCCGCGGAATGCACGTGTATTCGCGGCTGTTCGCGCCGTAGCAGGACTAACCCAGCCCGTGGGTGAGGGCGTAGCGGGCCGCGGCAGTGCGTGTTGTTACGCCGAGCTTGCTGTAGATAGAGCGAAGGTGCGCCTGAACCGTGCGCGAGCTGAGCACCAGGCGGTCGGCTATCTGGGCGTCGGTCAGCCCCTCGGCGAGCAGCGTGAGCACGTCCGTCTCACGCACGGTTAGCTCCGAAGGGTCAACGTCTATCTCGGGCGCAAGCGCGGCCGCGGCTGCGTTGGACCGGGCGCGGGGGCGGGGCGCGTGCCAGTCAGCAGCAAGTTCTTCGCCGGTCTCTTCGCCCGTGGCGGCGGCGATTCGCGCCAGCACGGCCTGAGCTTCAGCGGAGACGGGGGACCGGCGCAGGGTGGACGCGACGGCCATGCACTCTTCGGCGTACTCGCGCGCATCGTCGAAGCGGCGCTCGCGGAATGACAATCGGGCAAGGGCGGCGAGGCAGACCGCGATTCCGTTGCGATCGCCCGCCTCCCGAAACAGCTTTAGGCTCTCCAAACCCCTATCCCGTGCTTCCTCGGGGTGCCCGGTTGCGGCCAGTGTGATCGACAGGTAGTGCAGCGTCCAGGCGAGCATCCACTTGTCACCGACTTCGCGCTGGATGGCGGCAGCTTCCTCCAGTCGGCGGCGGGCTCCCTTGTAGTCACCGCGGTTGATCGCCACCTGGCCGAAGTGGCTCAGCTCCAGTGCGATGCCCCAGCGGTTGCCGATCTCGCGGTAAAGCGACAGGCTTTCCGTGTGCAGCGCGGCTGCTTCGTCGGCGGCGCCGTGCTCGCGGGCTACCTCTCCCAGGAAGTCAAGGGCCAGCGCGAGCGGCCACTTGTCGCCCGTCTGCCGGAAAAGCTCCACACTTCGCTGGCCCATCTCGAGGCTGCGCGGGTCGCCCTGGCGGTCGAGCACGCGGGCGAGGAAGGTCAGCGCGAAACCGAGGCCGCGACGATCGCCCGCTCGCTCCCAGAAGGCGACGGCTTTCTCCAGCGTGGCGCGGGCACCTGCCTCGTCGGTCTGAAGATACGCCATGACGCCGCCCGCGCTGAGGGCCTTTCCTGCGCGTTCCGACGTGTCGAGGTCGTCAACGAGGGATAGGACGCGGTCAAGCCAGTCGCGTCCTTCCGAGAGATAGCCGCGGAAGTACCAGAACCAACCCAGAGAACCGGCGAGGCGCAAAGCCAGGTCGCGCGTTTCGGGAACCGACTCCAGCGCCCACGACAGCGCGGCGCGCATATTGTCGTATTCGGAGGCCAGCCGAGCAAGCGCCTCGCCCTGCTCGCTGGTGAGGAGACGGTCCTCGCTCTGCTCAGCGAGTACGGTGTACCACTCGAGGTGGCGCATGCGCAAAGGTTCCAACTCTCCGGCCTCACGGGCTCGCTCCAGGGCGTAGCGCCGCACCGGCTCCAGCACGCGATAGCGCGGCGGCGTGGCGGCAGGGTGGTAAGCGACCAGCGATTTGCCCACGAGCTGAGACAACAGGTCTATAACCTCCAACTCACTGAGGTTCGGCGCGACGAGGGCGCAGGCGGCATCCAGGGTGAATCCGCCCGAAAAGACCGACAGTGAGCGAAACAGGGCTTTCTCTTCTTCGGACAGTAGGCTGTAACTCCAATCCATCGTAGCTTCGAGGGTCCGGTGCCGCGGTACGATGTCGCTGTCGGGAGAGGCGAGGAGGCGGAACCGCTCGCCAAGGCGGTCAACGATCTGCTCGACCGACAGCACCGAGGCGCGGGCGGCCGCCAACTCGATCGCGAGGGGCAGGCCGTCCAGCCGGCGGGCGAGGCGGGCGACGGCCGGGGCATTGACCGAATCTAAAGCGAAGTCACCGGTGCGCTGGCGTGCGCGAGACACGAACAGGCGGACCGCGTCGAATTGCATGAGGTCTTCCGGGTTGCTTTCGGCGGCCTCCGAAGGGACGGAGAGAGGGGGGACGCGGACAACCGTCTCACCCTGCAGGGAGAGCGGCTCGCGGCTTGTGCCGAGGATGTGCAGGCGAGGACAAGACCGCAGCAGGAAACCGGCGAGTGCGGCGCAAGTTCTCAGGAGGTGCTCGCAGTTGTCCAGCACGAGCAGAAGGTTGCGCTGGCCGATGAAGGCGGCGACGGTGTCTTGCAGGCTCTGGCCCGGCTCTTCGCGCACGCCCAGCGCCCCGGCGACCGTACCGGGGACCAGTGCAGGCTCGAACACGCTGCCGAGGTAGACGAACCAGGCACCGTCGGGGAAGACGGATTCGGAGCGGTGAGCGGCCTCGATGGCGAGGCGGGTCTTGCCCACGCCCCCGGCCCCGGTCAGCGTCACAAGGCGTGACGATGCCAGGACTGAGTGAAGGTCCTCGGCTTCGCGGTCGCGCCCGACGAAGCTGGTCAGATGTGATGGGAGGTTGTTGGTCCAGGTCATGGGCTTATGTTGCGGGCACGCGCCGATAATGGGCACATACAGTTGACCTGACTCAAGTATATGTCATGACTCCGCGGCGTACAATGGCCCGGGCGCGAATCGAGGGCCGAGTTTTTGTCGACTCAGCCCTCGCCGGGTAGTTTGCGCGCTGCCGCGCAACTGGCCTCGCTATTACGCGCCCGCGTCGGCACTTCCCGCTGCAGTTGTACGCCGACGCGCACGGGCCAACGCCCACACAACCGCGGCGAGCAGCGGGGCGAGCCACCAGAGAAAGACGACGGCGGTGATGATGGCGGTGCCCGCGGCTGCAAGCAGTTCGAGCGATGCGTTCCAGGCGCCCTGGGCGGCCTTGAGGGGATGCCACACCGGCTGCGGCTCGACAAGCGGAGTTGGGGCGACGACGGGGGAAAGGTAGACGGTCAACGAGGACATCTCGGCGCGCTTGCCAAGGTAGTTCATGCGGCCCTGGATGCGCTCGATCTCGGCCTGGACCGCGCGAAGCTCGCGGTCGATGGCGAGGATGTCTTCCATGCGCTCTGCCTTCGACTGGAGAGCCAACATCCGTCCTTCGGTGGCCTTCAGGTTGCGCAGCTGCGAGTTGAGGTCGGTGTACTCCTCGGTGACGTCGCTGCTGGAGATGCTCTCGTTGGCCACCTTAGTTACCTGCCCGCCCAGTGCGCGCAGCTCGGGGAGCACCTGGTCGAAGCCGGCGGCGGGGATGTAGAGGGTGATGGTGGCGTAAGTATACTCGCCTTCGTTGCGCGTCTCCGACGAAAAGACGTAGCCTCCACTCGCGTTAGCGACGGCGCGGACTCGTTGGATGCTGTCGCCCACGTCCTTCACCGTCAGGTGCAAGGTGCCGGTGCGAATTATCATGCGGTCCCAGGGCTGTGCGGTATTTTGCGCGACGTCGGTAGTTGCCCTACCGTCTGTGCTCTCGGCCGATAAGCCGTAGGCCGCGGCGGGCGTGGGCATCGGGCTCATGCTCGCGTCTCGGTCGACCGGGGACGGTGCCGCGGCAAGCATATTCGAGGAGTAGCTGACGAGGCTAAGGCCGAGCGGGACCATAATCACTGACGCGACCAGCAGCCCGGCGACAGCCAGCAGTATCCACTTGCGAGGGAACTTGCGCCGTTGAACGGTAGTAGCGCCGCCGGTTCTAATTTCCGTGTCCATCTTGTGTACCTCCGTTAGTGTGCCGCTTCTGGCAAAATGACGCCGTGGCCTAACGGAAAGTTCCACAACACCTATCGAAGCCTTGACCAAAAAGAAGACCGCCCGTCAATGGCGGTCCAACCATGTGCGCGGACGACCTGCGTTATGGGAGCTACTTTCTACGGCGTTCGAAGGCGGCCAGGCCTGCGGGCAACATTCGTCCTCGGGCGATCAGGTCCTGGGCGCGCTTGATGTTGCGCTCGCTCCAGTTGCTCCTGGCCTTGCGAGGGGTGAAGCGGAGGGCATAACTGACGTCGTCCAGGCGTCTCTCGATGCTGTCGATCCAGCCGACGCACAGGGCTTCGTCTATGGCTTCCGTCAGGCTAACGCTGGGCATGACCGAGTGCTTCTTGTAGATGCCAAGGAGCAAATCGGGCGCGGTCGCGTGGTGTTCGGCGAACCACTCGCGGAGGGCCGCAGCGTCCTTGAAGAAGATCGGTTCCACGCTAACAGTCGGTGTCGGTATCCGCCTCCGAGTACTCGCGCCACGTCTCGATCATCTCGGCGTGCTCCTCGTCGTGCTGGATCTGGGCTCCAAGGCAGGCGGCGATGGACATGTCGGCGTGCTCGTCGCCGGGCGCCGGGGCAAAGAGGTGCAAGTTGTCCACGCCGCGCACCAGGTCGAGCATAGCCTCGCGTGATGCGGTAAGCTCTGCGAGCACTTCGGGGAGCGGAACGTCGCGGGTCGCCTCGTGGTGCTCCTCGTTGAACTGTTCGAGGCCGTCTTCGTCGAGGTCGAGGAAGTAGTGGCGCTCGCCCTTGAGCATGGCCTCGAACATGTCCGTCGTCTCGCGGTCCCACGCGGCGACGTGGGCGAGAACGTCGCGTACCGACCACTCGCCGCACACACCCGGTTCGAGCATCTCTTCGTCGGGCAGTCCTTCGATGGAGGCAAGGAGACGCTCGCGGGCGTCGGCCATCTGGCCCGCGAGCATCGTTCGACGTGCTGTGGCTAGGAAGTCCAAGCTAGTCGCCCACCTGCAGCACAATGGCGTCACCCTGGGCGGTGCCGGAGCATATGGCCGCCACGCCTATGCCGCCGCCTCGCCTCCGCAGCTCGTGGATCAGCGTTGTCACGAGGCGAGCCCCCGAAGCGCCGATGGGGTGGCCGAGGGCGATGGCGCCGCCGTTCACGTTCACCTTCTCCTCGGGCAGGCCGAGCTTGCGCATGCTGATGATCGAGACGTTTGCGAACGCTTCGTTTATCTCCACCAGATCGATATCGTCAATCGACATGCCCAGTTTCTTCAGCGCGTTCTCGGTCGCCATGGCGGGGACATATGCGAGGTAAGGGGTGTCCCACGCGGCCTCGCCGTAGCCCAGGATGCGGGCCAGGGGCTTGAGACCGTTTGCCTTGGCGTACTCGGCAGACGACACTACCAGGGCGCTCGCGCCGTCGTTCAGGCCCGGGGCGTTGCCCGCGGTGACCGTACCGCTCGCGCTGAACACGGGCTTGAGCTTAGCGAGGGCTTCCATCGAGGTGTCGCGGCGGGGGGCTTCATCGGTGTCGACGGTAACGTCGCCCTTTTTGCCGGGGATAATGACCGAAACGATCTCTTCGGCCATTCGGCCCTCGTCGATGGCGGCGATGGCGCGCTGGTGCGACCTGTACGCCCACGCATCCTGCTCCTCGCGGCCGACCTTCTCCTCGGCGGCCACGCTTGAGCCGTGCTCGCCCATGTGGACCTTGAGCAGTGGGTCGGTCAGGCCGTCGTGCACGACCGCGTCGACCAATTCGCCATTGCCCATTCGCAGGCCCCAGCGGGCTCCCATGACGTAGTACGGCGCGTTGGACATCGACTCCATGCCGCCCGCGACGATCAGCCTGTGGTGGCCGAGCCGGATGAGGTCGCTGGCAAGGGTGACGGCGCGCATGCCGCTCGCGCACACCCGGTTGATAGTGTCGGAGGTGACCTCGCGGCCAAGGCCCGCCTTGAAGGCTGCCTGCCGGGAAGGCACCTGGCCGAGGCCCGCCTGCACGACGCAGCCCATGATGTTGTGGGTCACGTCGCCCCTGTTGATGTCGGCGCGCTGCATAGCCTCACGCATGACTATGGCGCCAAGCTCGACCGCGCCCACGGGGGCGAGCGCACCGCCGAACTTGCCGAACGGCGTTCGAACGCCGCTGAGAATAACCGGATTGTTGTTGTTTGCCATCGTTGATTAACTCCTATGTTGGCGCTACTCTGCCTTAGTTAGTTGCCCCCGCCTTCGGAGCTCATGGGGAAGGGGAACGGGTAGCGGATCGCGGTAACGGTATCGTGCTGGTCTTTGCGCTCGTAGCCGACCGCGGGAGGGGGCGGGCAGCGGTAAGGCTTATCCTGCCGGTAGCCGAGAGCGTACTCGCCCTGCATTACGGTGTGGATCTCGCGCGTGCCCTCGTAGATAACGGCGCCGCGGCTGTTGCGCAGGTAGCGCTCGACAGGGTACTCGGACGAGTAGCCATATGCGCCGTGGATTTCGATCGCGTCGTTGGCACTCTCGAACGCCACGTTGCACGCGTGCCACTTGGCAAGCGACGTTTCACGGGTTGTCTTCATGCCGTAGTTCTTCATCCAGCCTACGCGGTAGCAAAGAAGACGGGAAGTCTCGATGCCGTCCACCATCTTGGCGATCATCTGCTGGACCAACTGGAACTTTCCGACCGGGCGGTTGAACGCGTAGCGCTCGTTCGCGTATTTGACCGAGGCGTCGAGGCAGGCCTGCGCGAGGCCGACCGCGCCGGTGGCGACTGTGTAGCGGCCCCAGTCGAGGGCAGACATCGCGATGGCGAAGCCCTCGCCCTCCTCGCCTACGCGGTTCGCGGCGGGCACGCGCACGTCCTGGAAGTATAGCTCGCCGGTGTTGCCCGCCCGCACGCCCAGCTTGCCGTGGATTGTGCCGGTGGTCAGGCCCTCCATACCGCGCTCCACGATGAATGCGGCCATGCCGTGGTGCTTCTTGTCGCGGTCGAGCGAGGCGAACACGAGGAAGTGGTCGGCCACGTCGGCCAGGCTGATCCAGATCTTGGAGCCGTTGAGGATGTAGCTGTCCCCGTCCTTGCGGGCGGTGGTGGCGATGTTGCCCGCGTCGGAGCCCGCGCCAGGCTCGGTAAGGCCGAAGGTGGCGAGCTTTTCGCCCCGGGCCTGGGGCTTGAGGTATTTCTCCTTCTGCTCTTCGCTGCCCCACTGGAGGAGCGTGAGCGAGTTGAGGCCGACGTGGACCGACTGGACCACGCGGAAGGCGGTCTCAGCGCGCTCAATTTCCTCGCAGATCAGGCCGAACGATACGTAGTCGAAGCCCGAACCGCCGTACTCCTCGGGGATGGGACCGCCGAGCAAACCAAGCTCGCCCATCTTCTTCAGGGCGGCGAAGTTGATCTTGCCCTGCTCGTCGTGCTCACGAGCGTAGGGTGCGATCTCATTCTGGGCGAAATCGAAGGTCAGCTGCTGAACCGCTCTCTGCTCTTCGTTGAGTAGAAAATCCATTAAGATAAGCCTCCGGCTTGGAGATGTGAGCGGCTCGTCGCGGCAAGTGCTGCGTGCCGAAGTGGCCGCCAATGGTGCACGATTTGCCCTCTTGTACTGTTAGCGTACCTTTCGCGGGCGCAACGGCCCGCACTGTACACAGGGTAGTCTATCACCGGGCAGCAGGGGTGTCAACTTTGGATGTTCGGAGGTCGTGCCCTTCGGTTAGTGAATCGCGCAGGATATGCTATACTGCCGTGGCCCCCGTCGCACCACAAGCCCCATGTCGTGCCGAGGGGGCACGATATCGACCTTTCGGGAGAAGCAAGTCGTGGGACTCGACAATCAGAAACTCGGCGCGCACATGTCAATCGCGGGCGGTTACTTCCGCGCCCTGGAACGCGGAATCGAGGTGGGCTGCACGGCCGTGCAGGTTTTCACAAAGAACGTGAACCAGTGGAAAGCCAAGCCCATAGGCGAGGACGAGGTGGCGCTGTGGAAGAAGGGGATAGAGTCGGCCGGGTTCGCGGATTGCGACGTGATCGCGCATGACTCGTACCTGATCAACCTGGCAACGCCGGACGATGAGCTGTGGGAGAAGTCGCTGGAGGCGTTCGGGCACGAGCTTGACCGCTGCGCCATGCTTGGTATTACA
>DASTEB010000200.1:0-3256 GCA_035710025.1 Chloroflexia bacterium | reverse complement strand
CCGGGTGATACCTGGGCGGTACCTGTGGCGTCCTCGCGTCAGGGGGCGGGTAATGTTGAACACAAAGACGCAAAGACGCAAAGGTATTAATTGTTGGGCGCGGTTGCTCGGTTAGTTGTCGGCTCCTTCCCAACAATACCTTCGTGATCTTCGTTCCCTTCGCGGCTTTTCTGTCTAGACACGGTACAATGCCCTAATAAAATCTCTGCGTTACCTCTGCGGCCTCCGTGTCTCTGCGTTTCAATCATTAAGACCTTTGCGTCTTTGCGTCTTTGCGTTTCCAGACAGCCCGGGTACCCGCCATGCGGAAAAGGTGGTTGCGCGGCGGGCGTGTGTGCTATCATTTCTCGTAGGACAACTCTTTATCCACTGCGATACACTAGAGCAACGCACCGGCATACGTCGCGGCGGGAATCATATTACGAGGCGCACACAGCATGGATAGCTTCAAGTACCAGATAAAAAAGAGCGCCGACCGCGCACAATTCGAGGCCGACAAGCTGCGGCGCCTGCAGAAGGTGCGCGGCGAGGTCGACCAGGTCAAGCGTGAGGTCAAGCACGAGACGGTGGCGCTCGGCCAGAAGGCGCTGGAGGTGGCGCGGGCGGGCGAGGTGCTGCCCGAGGCCCTGCAGGAGATAGTGGAGAAGATATACGCGCTCGAGGCGGGCATGAAGTCGCTGCGCGACCAGATAGACGCGATACGAGCCGAGGTGTGGGTGGCGCCCGCGCCCCCACCGCCCCCCATCGCCGCCACCCCCGCCGCCCCCGCGGGTATCCTGTCTGCCGAGTCGCCCCGCGCGCCGAGGACCGGGTCCGAGCCTGCCGACCGCGTGTCGGCCCGCCTGCGCTTCTACATCGAGGAAGAGGAGACCATCACCCAGTGCCCCAACTGCCGGGTGCTGGTCGAGCCGGGTACCTCGGTGTGCGCCAACTGCGGCTTCCGCATCCTGCCGGAGAGTTCCTCATAACGTCCAGGGTTAGGACGAAACCACAGAGACGCAGAGAGCGCAGAGAACACGCAGAGTTAATGAATGTGGTATGGCAAGCCAAGCTGATGTGGTTACCAGGCCCCAGTAAGGTCACTGCGTTCCTCCGTTCCCTCTGCGTCTCTGCGGTTCCGTACAGGGTGACTACTCCATTGATGATCATGGCGGGCACGTGGCGCTTGCCGATGTGCCGGGCGGCGAGTCGTAGGCGATGCCACGCGAGGCACGATCCATGCGTATAACAGGATGTACGCCGGAGGCACCCAGACGGCACGCGGCCAGGTACACGGTGACACAGAAGGAGAGAAACGATGGGTTTCTTTGACAGGCTATTCGGGCGAGGCGAGCAATCGCGAGACGAAAGCGCCTCGCAGCAGTACGGCGGGCAGAATCAATACGGCGGGCAGTACGGGCAGAACCAGTACGGCGAGCCGACCCGGTACATGGGACCGGGGCAGGACCCGGATCCTCAGCAGATGACCGACCGGCAGGCGGTCGAGCGCTACCGCTACCTCCTGCGCACCGCGCCGCCCGAGGCTATCGAGGAGGCGCACGCCGACGCGTTCTCTCGCCTCACACCCGAACAGCGGCGCATGGTGCTCGAGCAGCTTAGCGCCCAGGTGCCCCCGTCCGAGAGGGCGACCTCGGAGGACCCGCGCTCCCTGGCGCGCATGGCTACCCGCGCCGAGATGCGCCAACCGGGCACCATGGAGCGTACCTTCAGCGGCATCGGCCCCGCGGGAGGCGGTATCGGCCTTGGCGGGCTGATGGCCGGCACGTTCTTCAGCAGCATGGCGGGCATGTTCGTGGGCAGCATGATCGCCCACAGCTTCTTCGGCTACGGCGCGCCCGCGGGCTTCGACCAGGCCGGCTCGGAGGGCTACCAGGAAGGCCAGACGGCCGACACCGGCCAGGACGCCGGAGGCGACTATGCCGGTGGGGACTACGGCGGAGGCTACGAGCAAGCCGACGTGGGCGGCGACTTCGGCGATTTCGGTGGGGGCGACTTCGGAGGCGGCTTCGGCGACTTCTAAGCGACGCGGCGGTTGAAACCACAAGCCAGACCAAGCCCGCGCAGGCGGGCGTAAGCCCTGAGGGACTCTCTTACGCCCGCCTGCGCGGGCTTGTACTGATGTCGATGGAGTACCTGGGCTATCCCCAGACGGATTCCTGAGTCAACGCGTGCTCCCGCCCCGCTCCGCGATGAACGCCTCAATATCATCCCTGATGCCGGGGTCGGTCGCAATCTCCAGCGCTTCGTGCGGGAGCATCCAGCGGTAGTCGTCGTGCTCGTGGGAGAGGGTCACGCGGTCGGACCGGGCGGTACACCAGTAGACTATGCCGACCAGCTCGTTCTGGGCCGTGCGCTCGCCCCGGAAGAGGTGGAAGATCTTGATAGGCTTGACCACCTCGATTTCCAGCCCCGTCTCCTCGCGTATCTCGCGCCTCAGGGCGTCCCCGGGCTCCTCGTACTGCTTCATCCTGCCGGTCAGGTCTTCCCACATCCCCGGCATGAAGTCGGCGGTCGCGGCGCGCTGCATCATCAGTATCCTGCCGGTGGGGACGTGCTCGATGATAGCCCCGACAGCCACCATGAATCTGCCTTCGTCTTGCCTGGCGTCCTGCATGAGACCTAGTCTACCACGCGCCAGTACTTTCGCTTCCACCCGTCGTCGGGCTCCTCAAAGCGCGACCACTTCATGCCCTGGGATACGAGGTAGTCGTGCACCGCGTCGTCCACGTCGTTGTTGCCGGGGCACAGGATGACCATGCCGCCGGGGTGAGTGACGCGCAGCATCTCGGCCAGTTCTTCTTCGGGGTCGTCGCCGTACACGTGGCCGCTCATGGTCACGCCGGCGAAGGCGTCGGGGAAGGGGAGGTCGGTGATCAGCCCATCGACGGGGTAGACGTCACGGTAGCCCGCGGCCCGCGCCTTCTCTTTGAGGTAGGCCCGCAGCCTGCCCACGGGATCGACCGCGAACACAGCGGCCGCGCCCTGCTCGGCGGCGACCAGTGCCAGCCGCCCGGTGCCCGCGCCGACGTCTATGACCGTCTTGCCAGCGAAGTCCACCAGCGAGGTTAGCTCGCGCGAGTCCCACCCGAGGAAGGGCTGTTGGTCGTACACCCATGGGTTGAGGGCGTAGGTCACGAGGTCGTTCAGCGTCTGGAGCACGCGCACCTCGGCCGCGCGCACTTCCTCTGGCCCGGCGGCCTCGACCTGCTCGGCGGGCGGGGTGATGCGGTCGAGCCATTCGCGCACGCGTTCCGAG
>DASTEB010000199.1:0-4860 GCA_035710025.1 Chloroflexia bacterium | reverse complement strand
GACCAGCAGCACCGTCTTGCCCGTGCTCTCCCGCACCTGCCTGATCATGTCGAGCAGCACCGGCACCTGGTCCGAGGCCATGCCCGCGGTCGGCTCGTCGAGCAGCAGCACCTCGGGGTCGCCCGCCAGCAGGATGGCAAGCTCAAGCTTGCGCTTGTCGCCGTGCGGCAGCACCGACGCGGCGATCGCCGCCTTGCTCTCGAGGCCCACCTGCCGAAGCGCCTCCATAGCCCGCTCCTCATACCGTCGGAAGGCCGATGCCCGCGCCCACACCTTCAGGCTGTCCCGACCCTGCGCCTGGGCCGACAGCCGCGCATTCTCCAGCACCGTCAGGTTGGGAAAGACGTTGGTGATCTGGAACGAGCGGCCGATGCCGAGGTGTGCCATGCGGTGCAGCGGCGTGCCCGTGATCTGCTTGCCGCGCAGATACACATCCCCGCGGGTCGGCTTGATTGTGCCGCTTACCAGGTTGAACAGCGTGGTCTTGCCCGCGCCGTTCGGCCCGATGATCGAATGCAGCGCCCCCTCCTCTACCTGCAGGCTGACGCCGTCCACGGCGCGTAAGCCGCCGAAGTAGCGGGAGAGGTCGAGCGTCTCAATGATTGGCCGGGTTGGTTGGGACATGGGGGTAGCCTGTATTGATGCGTGATGCGTGATGCGTGATGCGTGATGCGTGATGCGTGATGCGTGAGCTTATCCGTACCGAGTAGTGCGGAATAAGCGTCGGTGCTCAAGAGAGTTCACGCATCACGCATCACGCATCACGATCCTTACTTACACCTGTTCATCGCCGCCGGTACCTCGCACGGGGGCGCGGTCTCGTCGGCCTTGAATGCTCTCAACAGCTGGAAGAACTTGAAGTCCTTGTCCGACGTGTTGGTGAGTTTCACCAGCGTCATCGGCTGCAGCAGCACGTGATCCTCGGGGCGGACCCGGTAGTCGCCCTTCGGCCCGGCGAACTGCATGCCTTCCAGCGACTTGATCAGCCCGTCGGCCGCGGGGTTGCCCCCGTTGGCCTCCAGCGCCTTGACGAGCATCTGCGCCGCTATGAAGCCGCCCTCGGTGAACAGGTCGGGCGGGGTGTTGTGCTTCTCCCTGTGCATGTCGGTGAGCCACTTGTTGGCCGGAGTGTCGAACAGCGCGTAGTGGTACACGCTCACGCCCACCGAGTTGACCGCGTCGGCGTAGCCCTTGGCCAGCGTCTGGTTGTCGCCCATACCGGTAGCGACCACCATGCTGTCGAAGATGCCAAGCTGCTGCATCTGCTGGAACAGCGGCACGAAGCCCGCGCCCGCCCATGTTACGATCAACACTTCGGCGCCCGAATCGAGCACCTGGTTCAGGTAGGGCGTGAAGTCGGTCGTGTCCTGCGGCGCGTAGATAGCGCCGAAGTCGCGGTCGTTGTCGTTGGCTACGAATTGCCCGCCCTTGGCCTTGACCACGTTGTAGAACGCGGCGGCCGAGCCGCGGCCGAATGCATAGTCGGGCGCGATCTGCACGAACTTCTTGCCCATCTCGACCAGGGCCGCGCCCATGGTGAGGGCGTCCTGCACGCTGGTGCGCCCCGCGCGGAAGGTGTACGGGTTGAAGTTCTTGCCCGTCAGGTCAGGGGACGCTGCCGGGGAAGCGATGTACACCACCTTGTTCTGCGCGGCCACGCCCGATACACCCAGCGCGACGCCCGAGTTGGGCACGCCCACCAGCACCTTCGCGCCGTCCTTCTCGATGGCTTCGCGGGCCAGCGACACGCCTGTGTCAACCACGCTAGCGGTGTCCTTCGTCACGACCTTGATGTTGCCGCCCGACACTTTGTTGGTGCCGCCGGTGGCATAATCAAGGCCAAGCTCAAAGCCGCGCTCCAGCATCGGCCCGTAGATGGCGAGCGAGCCGGACTGGTCGGTCAGCAGGCCCACGGTGATAGTCTGTCCTACCGCGCCGTACTTGCGCTTGTGCTGGAACGTGCCAAGCTGCGACAGCAGCACATCAAACGGGGCCTGGTTCTCGGGGTGCAGCTCGAACACTGCTCGCTCGAAATACTGCACGGTATAGGTCTTGCCGTCGAGCGCCGACACTTCCTGGAACTCGTCGGAGATGGGGTAGCCCTGCTGGGCGAGGCCCCCGTTCTTCTCCCAGTACTCGCGGAACTTGCCGCCCAGCGTCTTCCCGGTCTGGTTGAACTTCGTAGCGTTGGTGGTGCTGACCTTCTGGTTGGGCGCGCCGCTCGGGTACTTGTCCTTGTAATAGAAATTGCCGAGCAGCGAGAGCAGCACGTCATAAGGCGCCTGGTTCTCGGGGTGCAGCTCGAATACCGCGCGCTCGAAATACTGGACGGTATACGTCTTGCCGTCGGTATCCGACTTCTCCTGCATCTCGTCGGAGATGGGGAAGCCCTGCTGCGGCAAACCGCCGTGCTCGGTCCAGTAGGTGAGGAACTTGCCCTTGACCGACTTGCCGGTCTCGGGGAACGTGCGCGAATCGCCCTGGGCCAGGCTATTCGCGGGGCCGGGCACCATGCTCAGCATGAGCACCAGCGCTCCCGCAACGGGTAACCACCTAGATTTCTTGAGGCTCATTTTACTCTCCTTCTCTGGTCTGGTTGGTAAACGCGACCTGTATGGGAGTCACAAACACAGCGGTCAACCGGCCGCCACACGTGTCGTCCATGTCCTGGGCAATAGGCTCCTCCTGTTGGAACACGGATCGCAGGCGCGACCCTGCTATGCACTTTCGTCGGCATGCCGGAGGTGCTCAAGGAGCATCCGGCGGAATTCGTCGGGTTTCTCTACCAGCGGCGAATGGCCGCAGTCCTCGATTACCTTCTCCCAGTACCTGCCGCCGCCCGCCGTGTAATCGTCGAGCACGGCGCGAACTTGGCTGACCATCGGCTGCACAGGGTAGGCCTCGGCGCCGGGCCAGCCGGGCACCGCCCCTATCTGCCCCAGGAAGCCGAAGTCGAAGAACGACGTGTCGGACACTATCTGGTCGTCCGCGCCCCTGATCCACAGCACCGGCGGCTTCGGATCGATGCCGGCAAAGCCGCGCAGGTCGCAGTACTTGGGCGAGATGGCGTTGTTGATGCCCGACGTACCCGGCGCGACGCCCGGCCAGTTGTCCGAGGGGGTCATGTCGCCCGGGTAGAAGCCGTCGGCCACGCGCGTGGAGTTCATCGAGGAGACGAAAACCTCCTCGCGCTCGGGCGTTGCGCGAAATGGGGGCTTGAAGTAGAAGGCGTTCATCGTGGCGCGCGGGCCCATAGGGTTGTCGCTGCGGTCGCCCTCGCCTAGCAGGCGGGCGAACTCGGGGTTGGCCGTGCCGCCGCCCGACCCGGCGAAGTCCTCGTAGATGGGCTTGCCGTCCAGGTCATGCGTGCCGCCGAAGCCGTAAGGGGACATCGCGTCCACCAGCGTGAGCGACAGCAGGTCGCCGGGGTTGTCCATGGCATACTGCATCGCCACCCCGCCGCCGAGCGACCACGCGACCAGATGGAACTTCGCGATGCCGAGCGCGTCCACCAGCGCCTTCAGGTCGTCGGACCAGTCGCGCACGCCGCGTGTGGCGTCGATGGGCACGGCCTCGGTCTGGCCGTAGCCGCGCAGGTCGGGCGCGATCGCGCGGTACGCATCGGGCATGGCTAGCATCGTCTCCTCCCAGAAGCGGTTGGACGACACGTTGCCGTGCAGGAAGATCACCGGCATGCCGCTCTCCGGCCCGCTGGTGAACACGTGTACCTTGAGCCGCGACGTCGGCACCATCTGCGATTCGATACCGGGCATGGGTGGTTCGTGGATCATAGTCTTACCTCGCACTTTCAGGGTTGTTTGAACGGTGGGCATTGATGTGCCCCAGCAGCAACTCTACGAAGCGGTCGGGCGCTTCCACGTTGGGCGAATGGCCTACGCCCGGCATCACGATCTGCTCGGCCCCGAGGGCTTGCGCGGCGCGGCGTGCATTGTCCCCGCCGGTGAGCGCGTCTAGCTCCCCGCTTATCACCAGCGTGGGCACGCCAATTTCGCGCAGGGTGTCGCCCGGCTTCCATTGGAGGAGCGCGGGCAGGTTCGCCAGCGTAGCCTCAATGCGCTGCCCGTGCCCCTCGTCCACGAGCCGCCGCCAAAACTCGCCCTCGGGCAGAGTGGGCATCATCATCTTGAGCGCCCCGGCGTACATGTCCTTGTTGTCGGTGATGGCCTGCTGGGCGGCGGGGATGTTGTACGCTTCGGGCATGCCGTCCACCCACGCGGGGGAGAGCACGATGAGCGACAGCACGCGCCCCGGGCTTTCCAGCGCGAGCTGCATGGCGATTGCGCTACCGAGCGAATGGCCCACCAGGTGGAACCTGTCGAGGCCGAGGGCGTAGGCGAAGTTACGTAGGTCGGCGGCAAGCTCGGGTATGGTGTAGCCTGAGTGCGGCCCTTCGGTCTTGCCGCGGCCGCGCACGTCGGGCGCGATGCCCCGCAGCCCGGCGGGCAGCCTCTCCAGCACGGGCAGCCAGGTGCTGCTGGTGACCCAATTGCCGTGGACGAGCAGCACCGGCTCGCCCTCACCCTGCTCTATGTAGTGCACGTTCAGGTCGCCTGCTTTGACGAACGGCATCACACATCCTCCTTCTTTTCGCCCGCTTCGACCCTCGCGAAGAAATCGAGCACGAGGCGACTGAACCCCTCCGGGTCCTCCAGCGCGGCGGCGTGCCCCAGCCCCTCGAGCATGCGGAACTCGCCGTGCGGGACTTGCGAGGCGATGTAGCGCGACAGCGCGGGCGGGGTCAGCACGTCCTCCTCGCCCACGGTCACGAGCGTGGGGGCCTGCACCAGCGGGAGCCTGTCGCGGATGTCGTGGACCATCGCGCCCTTGATGAGGTTCATG
>DASTEB010000198.1:0-5244 GCA_035710025.1 Chloroflexia bacterium | reverse complement strand
AGCGCGGCCACGATCCCGTCCACGCTCTGGCGCTGCATTATCTCCTCAACCTGCTGCGCGACCTCCGGCCTGATCTGCCTCGTGGCGTCCGATACCAGTTTGGGCAGCATGCCCTCGACCACCGCCTGAGGTCCGCGCTCTTTCACCGCCTCCACCATCTTGTACCGACCCTGGCGCCCCTCGTCCGTGTCAGGCCCCGGCCGCGTGCATACCAGCACCAGCCTCGCCAGCATGTCGGGGTACAGCCGGGCGAAAGCCATCGCCACGTACCCGCCCATCGAGTGTCCCGCCAGCGTGAGCCGCGTGATGCCCATGTCGCGGGCCCAGCCCGCAAGCTCGGCCGCGTAGTCGCCCATCGAGGTGTCCTCGGCGTTGCCCGGCAGCGCCGACGAATCGCCGAAGCCCGGCAGGTCGGGCGCGAGCACGCGGGCCTGCTCGCTCAGCGCGTCAAGCTGCCCACTCCACATCTTCCCGTCGAAGGGGAACCCGTGTACGAGTACCAGCGCCTCGCCCACACCAGACTCCGCATGGTGCAGATTTGCCGGAGCCATATCCTACCTCCTGTTGCGCCCCTGCGCCCGTGCCATTGCGGTATTGATCTCGAATGATGATGGCTACTAATTAGTATACTGTACGCACGTAGTACATAACGCCCCGGCAAGCCAAAACGCAACTCACGTCAGATACCGCAACGCCGATGAACCACGACGCCCCCGCGCCTCCATCAACCTCCGCTGCCCCCACCCCCGGCACGAGCACCGAGCTTCGGGGCGTGCTGCTCGTGCTTACCGCCGCTACTCTCTGGGGCACCCTGGGCACGTTCTATACCTGGGCCACCGGCTCGTTCGGCCTCAGCCCGCTTACCATCGTGTTCTGGCGGGCGAGCCTCGCCGCGCTCATCCTCGGGCTGGCGCTCGGCGTGGTGCGCCCTCTCCTCGGCGGCGGATGGGACATGCTGCGCGTGCGGCGGCGCGACTGGCCCGTGTTCCTCACATACGGAGTGCTGGGCGTCACCGCGTTCTACCTGCTGTACATCTACGCCGTTCTGGTGGCGGGCGTGGCCGTCTCGGTCGTGCTGCTCTACACCGCGCCGGTGCTCGTCGCCCTGATGTCGTGGCGCTGGCTGGGCGAGCGGTTCGGCCCGCGCAAGATCGCCGCCCTCGGGCTGACCCTCGCGGGGTGCGTGCTCGTCGCCCGCGCCTACGACCCCTCCGTGCTCAGCCTGAACCTGGTGGGCATCCTGTGCGCCTTCGGCTCGGCCTTCACCTACGCCCTGTACAGCATCCTCGGCAAGGTGTCGCTGCGCCGCGGCTACCCCATCGCCACCATGAGCTTCTATGTGTATGCCACGGGGGCCATCGGGCTGCTGGTGGTCGCCCTGCTCGCGCCCGATCCCCGGGGCGGCCTGGGCGCGGCGCAGCTCGTGTCGATGGGCACGGACGTGGGGGCGTGGGCGCTGCTGCTCATGCTGGCCGTGTTCCAGACCATCGGCGCGCTGTACGCCTACACCGCGGGCCTGCGCCACCTGGAGGCGGGCACCGCCAGCATCCTCGCCACGTTCGAGCCTGTCGTAGCCGGCCTGCTGGCATACTTCGTGGTGGGCGAGCGGCTCGAATGGCCCCAGATCGTGGGCGGCGGGCTGGTGCTTCTCGCCGTGGTGCTACTACAACTGCGCGCGGGTTCGCGACGAGATGTAGCGGCCGCCATTCGAGCCGATTAGATTCGCCTCTCACGCACGAGCCGCCCGCTACCGGCCGAATGGTGGACGGATTGGCCCACTAAAGGACTTCCATTCCGCACCGGAGTATGCTAATATATCCGCGTCGAATGGCGCGAAGGCTACCATTCTCGATACGGCATGGCGCGTGTTCTAGTGCCATGCCCTGCTACCTACCGGCGGCCCGGTGAGTGGCGGCACTAGATCAGGTTCCCCTATCAGCACCACAAGTCAAGAGAGGAGAGCAGGATGCCAAGGATTAAACCGTTCGTTATCGTAGGTCTGGTCGCTCTGCTTGGGCTGGTCGCCCTGCTCGGCGCGTTTGCCGGCGGTACCCGTAGCACCGTCGCGGATAACGGCGCCGAACTGACCGCGCCCCCGGCCAACATGCAGATGAACGCCAGCTTCAAAGCGGTACCGGCCCAGGGCAAGGCGGCGGCTCTTGCGTTCACCAACGTACGGGTGAACACCGATTCGACCAATGAGGCCCAGAATGAGCCTTTCATCGCCATCAACCCGTCCAACCCGAACCACATGGTGGTTGGCGCGAACAACTGGCAGGCAGGCTCGGGCCGCTATGAGGTCTTCGCGTACGTTACGTTCGACAAGGGCCAGACCTGGCAGTCCTCCCAGCCCTACATCGACCGCAACGCCTCCCGCATCAACGCTGCCGACCCGACCGTAGCCTTCGGCGCGGACGGCACAGTCTACTTCGGCTTCGTCGCGCTGAACCCTTCGCCCGGCGCGGTAGGCCTTAGCATCTCCCGCGACGGCGGCCTCACCTGGAGCTCCCAGAGTTGGGCCACCAGCTTCAGCACCCCGGCCGACAAGCCGGCCATCGCCGAAGCCAACGGCCGCGTTTACGTGTTCTATCAGAACCAGTCCCTCATGGTTACCTCGTCGGCTAACGGCGCGTCCTGGAGCGCTCCGGTCGCCATCGAGGCAGGCGGCCGCAACGCTGCCCCCGTCGTCCACAAGGGCGGCGTGACCGTGTTCTATAACACCTCGAACCAGATCAAGATGGCCCGCGTGAACGCTCGCGGCACTGCTCGTGTTACCGTCGCCAACACGGTCGCCCTGCAGCCTCGCGCCGCCGAGTACCGCGCGTACATCTACCCGGCAGCCGCCGTTGATGCCAGCGGCGTCTTCCACGTAGCCTGGGCAGACGGCCGCAACGCCGGCCGCGGCAACGACATCATGTACACCTCCTCGGCCGACGGCAGCTCTTGGTCCGCCCCCGCCCGCGTCAACACCGACTCCGGCGCCGCCGACCAGCTTATGCCGGCCGTGGCTGTCGGTACCGACGGCTACGTCAACATCGCCTGGGTTGACCATCGCAACGATGCCGCCAACATCAACTACGACATCTACCTGACCCGCGGCACCAACGGCGCGTTCGGCGCCAACCAGCGCGTGACCGCCGTATCGTCCAACCCCTACAACGATCCTCGCACCCAGGGTTCGATGATCGGCGACTACATCGGGCTTGCCGCCAGCGATGGCATGGTCTTCCCGGTGTGGGCTGACACCCGCAACAACAACGAAGATATTTACCTGGCTCCTGTACCTGTCTCGGCGAACAAGTAACCCCCGCTAGACGCGTTCACAGGCCGGCGCCGGCCTGGGAGAGTAGGCCGCTACTCGCCGCTACCCGCGCCGCACCAACCGTGACAGAGCGTGAAGCGCCGCCCCACCGCAGGGGCGGCGTTTCTCTTGAGTCGCGCTCCGCTCGCCCGGCGCCCGCACCGGTTTGACCGCGCCCGCGCCCCCTCGTTATAATCACATGTCCGTTGTTCGCGGCCCGGCGCTCTATGCGTGCCCGGCTATTTCCAGACAAGCCCATACCCCACCACCCACTATGACCAAGACCCGCTTCCTCTTTGCCCTGTATGCCGCGTTCGCGCTCGCCGTCTTGCTGTTCCTCCAAACGTCCGCGCCCGGGGCCTCGGCCGGCACGCCCACGCAGCCGTCGCCCGGCGTGCTGCCCAGCCCCACCTGGGGAACCGACATCCGGGTGAGCGCGCTTGCCGTCCCCACCCCGTACAAGCGTAAGAACATCACCCTGGCGATCAACCCCACCAACTCGAACATGGTCGTCGCCGGGTACGAGCGCTCCAAGGACGTTGGCCCCAACACTTCGGCCAGCTCGTACTCGGTCAGCACCGACGCGGGCCGCAACTGGACCGGCAGCGAGTGGCCCGGGCCGTGGGGCACCGAGGAGATGGTGCCGTATGGCGACGTCAACGTAGACTTCGACGGGCACGGCACCCTGTACGCGAGCAGCCTGGCGGGCAACAACATCACGAACGCGCACTTTGTGCTGACCAGCACCAACGGCGTTACCTGGGGCCAGCCCTACATGGTCGTTTCCAGCTCCTGGGACTTCTTCCGCTCGCGCAGCAGACTCATAGCCGACAAGCGCACCTCAGGCCCAAACGCCGGCAGCATCTACCTCTTCTGGGCGTACACCAGCAACCAGTTCCCCCTGTGGCACGGCGTGCAGGGGCGCTACTCTCGCGATGGCGGGGCAACCTGGAGCGGCGATATACAGGTGTCAACGCCCGACCAGAATAACTTCGCCTTCGGCCTCGATGCCGCCGAGGGCACCGACGGGGTGCTGTACGTGGCGTGGGAGAACAAGGACGAGGCGTACTGGGCCAGCCCGCCCGAATTGTATCTGTCGCGTAGCACCGACCACGGCGTGACCTGGGAGCCCGAAACGCTGATCAGCGGCGCGCCCGTGCAGTACATCGGCAGGCCCGACTACAAGTTCCGCGAGCTTGTGCTGGCCGCCGCGGCCGACTGCAGCGACGTACGTGTTGATCACTTCCCCCATATAGCCGTGTCGCCCCAGAACTCGAATCACGTGTACGCCGTGTGGAACGACAGCCGCTGGGACACCCAGGCGTCCGGCTGCGGGCGGCAGCTCAGGCACAGCGACATCGCCTTCAGCCGCTCGACCGACGCCGGGCAGACCTGGTCGCCCGTAATCCGGCTGAACGACGACACCATCGCCAACGGCGTCGACCAGTGGATGCCCTCGATCACCACCGCCCACGATGGCACCATCGGCGTGCACTGGTACGACCGCCGCTACGCCGCCGACCCCTACTTCTACGATGTGGCCTACACCCAGTCGACCGACGGCGGCCTCACATGGTCGCCCAACGTGCGCATCAGCGACGTGTCGTCCAACCCCGACAGCCTGCCCGACTACAAGGACATTGACGACCTGGGCTACCGTAACGCCATAGCGTTCGGTTACGACTACGTGCTGCCCCTCTGGATGGACACGCGCCTCGGCGAGCGCCAGGGCGACATCTTCACCGACCGCGGCACCTTCAGCGTGCCCTCGCCCACCCCTACCTCGACCGGGCAGGCCACGTCTACCCCGACTCGCACGTCTAGCCCCACGCCTACTCTCACGCCTACTCTCACCCGCACCGCCACACCTACCGGCACTGCCGCCACGCCGACCGCTACCACCACCGCCTGCACGCTCCAGTTCGCCGACGTGCCGCCCACCA
>DASTEB010000197.1:0-9694 GCA_035710025.1 Chloroflexia bacterium | reverse complement strand
GCCCCAACTCCAGCCGCTGTATCAGCCGGGGCGGGAAGTTCAGCCCTTTCATTACGTCCTGCACCTCATCGACCGGGTACTCTGTCCGGTGGAACGTGAGCACCGCCTTCCAGTCGGCCTCCGGTCCGGCGCTCGGGGGGATGTCGAGCACCATGTAGGCCGCGCGGGGGTCGCCGTCGCGGGGCTGGCCCACGCTGCCGGGGTTGACGATCATGCGCGCCCCGCCCGGGTCGTCCAGCGACTCTACCTTGGGCCACACGTTGAGCATCATCCCCTCGCCCGGCTCGGGCAGCGCCGCCTTGACCACGCCCTCCACGTCGCGGAAGATGATCGGCACGTGGGTGTGTCCGACGAAGCAGTAGCGCGTGTCGAACAGGGGGAAGCACTCGGCAGCGTCGAACAGGTCGAGCAGGTACTCCCACATCGGGTCGCGGGGCGAGGCATGGACCAGGGTGAACGCCTGCCCGAACGCCTTGAGCGTCACGGGCAGGGCCTCCATCCACTCAAGGCTCTCTGGTGTGAGGTTGCGCCGGGTCCAGTCGAGTACGATGCGGGCATCGCGGTTGAAGTCGAGGATGTCGAGCCGCCCGAGCATCCCCCAGTCGTGGTTGCCGGGGATGCAGATGTGCGCTTGCTCGCGCACCGCCTCGATGCACTCGTTCGGCTGCGGGCCGTAGCCCACGAGGTCTCCCAGGCACCATAGCTGGTCCACGGCGCCCATCTCTTCGAGCACCGTGCGGAGGGCCACGTAATTGCCGTGTAGGTCGGATATGATGCCGATGCGCACTTGCCTGCCGCGCTCCCCTCTACGCAATAGCGGAGAGCGCGCCATGGCGGCACTGCCCTCCACCCGCTCATTATAACGCAGGCAGTGGTCAGTACGCAGACGAACAGCCCACTCACCCCTCGCCCGTCGCCCCTCACCCTCACTTTGGTAAAATAAACCCATGTCGGCCGAATACGACGTCATCATAGTAGGCGGGGGCCACGCCGGGTGCGAGGCGGCCCTGGCTGCCGCGCGCATGGGGCACCGCACCCTCCTGCTCACCATGAACCTCGACACCGTCGCGCTCATGCCGTGCAACCCCTCCGTAGGCGGCCCGGCCAAGGGCCACGTCGTCCGCGAGATAGACGCCCTCGGCGGCGAGATGGCCCGCAACACCGACCGTACGTCCATCCAGATCCGCATGCTCAACGTGAGCAAAGGCCCGGCAGTGCAGGTCCCACGCGCTCAGTGCGACAAGAAGATGTACGCCCTCTCGATGAAGTCGGTCCTCGAAAATTCGCCCAACCTCGACCTCAAGCAGGGCCAGGTCGCTTCACTGTTGCTGGAGCCGCTCGACCCCGACGCGACCCCCGAGCAGATCGCCCCGACGCTCGACCACGCCCCGGACGCCGCCCGCGAGGCGATGCGCGATCCCAACCGACGCCTGCGCGTTACGGGCGTCACGACCGCCTCGGGCCGAGAGTACCGGGCGCGCTCGGTCGTGCTCACCACCGGCACCTTCCTGCGCGGGCGCATTATTTCGGGCGAGTTCACGGCTGCCGCCGGGCGCGCGGGCGAAGCACCGTCTGACAGCCTGCCTGCCTCGCTAGGCGAACTGTCCTTCCCCCTCATGCGGCTCAAGACCGGCACGCCCCCGCGCATCGACGCACGCACCATCGACTGGTCCCTCACCGAGACGCAGCCCGGCAGCTCCACACCCCTCTACTTCGGCCACGAGCGCGTCCGGGCGGCCGAGATGGACCCGCTGCCCACCTACCCGCAGCCCGACCCCGGCCCTTCACCCTGGCGGCGGCAGATGGCCTGCTACCTGGTGCACACCACGCCCGAGACGCACGACATCATCCGCGCCAACCTGCACCGCTCGCCTATGTTCGACGGGCGCATCGAGGGCGTCGGCCCGCGCTACTGCCCCTCCATAGAGGACAAAGTCCACCGCTTCGCCGACAAGACCTCGCACCAACTTTTCCTCGAGCCCGAGGGCTGGCGTACCAACGAAGTCTACGTCCAGGGGTGCAGCACCTCACTGCCCGAGGACGTGCAGTGGGACCTCATACGCTCGATCCCCGCCCTGCGCGAGGCCGAGATCATGCGCCCCGGCTACGCGGTCGAGTACGACGCCGTCCCGCCCAGCGAGATCACCGCGTGGCTGGAGAGCAAGCGCGTCGCGGGCCTGTTCCTGGCAGGACAGATCAACGGCACCTCGGGCTACGAAGAGGCCGCCGGGCAGGGCATCATGGCGGGCATCAACGCCGCGCTGTACTGCCGCCGAACCTCCGAGTTCCGGTCGAACGGGCACGTGCCGGGCGCCTTCCACGCCGAGGGCGAGACCGCATTGGACATCGCCGGGGCGGTCGAGGCGGTGCGGGCCAATATGCCGCTGGTGCTGCCGCGCAGCCTGGCCTACATCGGGGTGATGGTGGACGACCTCACCTCCATGGACCACCGCGAGCCTTACCGTCTGATGACCTCGCGGGCCGAGTACCGCCTGCTCCTGCGCTCGGACAACGCCGACCTTCGCCTCACGCCCATCGGCTACGCCCTCGGCCTCATCTCCGAGGAGCGCTACCGCGACCTCGTGCGCAAGCAGGAGACCATAGCCTCGTCCCTGGAGCGCCTGCGCGAGGGCGTTGTCACTCGCCCCGTGGCCGAGCGCCTATCCGCCGCCGGGTTCGAGCCCCCCGAGCGCGGCCGCCACACCACCATGCTGGAGTACATGCGGCGGCAGGACACGCCGTACCGTGCGCTCGGCGCGCTCCTGCCCGACCTCGACCTCACCGACCCGGTGACCGACGAGGCTGCCCAGCAGACCGAGATCGCGGCGAAGTACCAGGGATACCTTGTGAAGCAAGAGGCCGAGGTTGCCCGCGCCCGCAAGCTGGAGGACTGGCCCATCCCCGTCGACTTCGCCTACTCCGGCCTCGCCGCGCTCAAGACCGAGGCCCGCGAAAAGCTCGACCGCTTCCGCCCGGCGACGGTCGGCCAGGCCTCGCGTATCGCCGGGGTCACCGCCGCCGACGTGAACGCTCTGCTGGTCTACCTCAAGCGCAACGGCTCGGGCAACGGGAAAGAATAGCTACCGGCAGGTGGCGCACTGCCCGCAAGGGGGCACGGCGTACCGCTCGGGGTTCCTCACTCCCGTCACGCGCCAGCCCAGCACGGCAGGCTCAAGGGTGAAGTCGCGCTCGACCACCGGGGGTAGCGCGCCGGCGAACTTGCCGACGTAGGGCGTCACCCCGGCCTCGAGGTCGCAGTACAGGCGCTCGGGCCAGTCGGCGGGGTCGCCGGAGTGGAGCGCAGTGTCGAGGCGCATCCCGTACACCAGCCGGTAGAAGCGCACGACCGACTGCTCCTCCCAGTCGAGGTAGAAGCTCGCATCGGGCGGCGCGGCCTCCAGCGCGGCAAGCGTGCGGTCGCGCCACTCGGTCTGCCCGCTCTGGTCGAGCGCCGGGTACCTCGCCGCCCCGGCCCACACCAGCACCACCGCAAGCGCGGCCCCTGCCGCCCCGAACGCCGCCCATCTAGCGGCCCGCAGACTCAGCCGCCGGGCCAACTCGTATGCCGGCCAGCCCGCGCCAACCGACATCAGCATCGCCCAGACGAGGTAGGTCGGGATGAAGTACAGGTAGCCCACAAGCGAGTAGTTCATCGCGAAGAAGAAGTTGGCCGCCACCATGAGCGCGAGCAGCACCGCCTCGACCCGCAGCCGCCGCCACAGCACGACTAGCCCGGCCGCGCCCAGCGCGATGCCCACAACGCTGTACTGGGCAGCCATCTCCGACAGGCCGAACGCCACGCGCAGCACCTGCACGTCCAGCCCGGTGCCGAAGCCGAACACCTGGTTGTGGAACGGCCCGCCCGTGATCATGCTGTAGAAGTCCTTCCAGGTGGTGGGGTTGCCCCAGTAGTAGGGCGAGCCGTACGCGAACCGGTACACCAGGAATAGCATCGGGCTGAAACCGGCCGCGAATGCCGCCGCGCCCAGCAGCCGCCTGCGCCACGGCCGCGCATCATCGCGCCGGCGCCACCGCTCGCGCTCGACCCACAGCAGGTACAGCCCGTAGGCGGGGAGCAGCAGGTAGTTAGTGCCGTGGTGTACCAGGCTGAACCCCACCAGCAGGCACGCCGCGTAGAACCACGCCGGGCGGCCTGTACCGCGCCACGACACGAGCGCCAGCACCACCCCGCCCACCAGAAGCGCGTTCAGGGCGTAGCTGCGCGCCACCAGCGCCATCGACCAGGGCGTCGGGGCCACCGCGAACAGCGCCGCGCCAACGGCCGCCGCGGGCCACGCCCGACCCAGCCCGCCGAAGCGGAGCAGCCGCACAGCCCCCGCGTACCCTAGCGCGACCGCCCCCGCCATATAGACCGCCGACGACAGGTTGACCCGGTAGGCAACGTCGCCCACGGGCAGCAGGGTGAACAGCTTGCCCAGCAGGATGTAGAGGGGATAGCCGGTAGGGTGGGGCACGCCGAGGATGGCGGCCGAGAACTGGAACTCGGCGTAGTCGCCCGGCATGACCGACGGCGCGAGGGTCGCCACGTACAGCGCCAGCGCGCCGAGGAAGAGGACCGCGCCCACGGCAACCGGCGCGAGGCGAGTCAGCCGGGGGTTAACGGGGGATTGGGCTGGTTCGGGCAGGGCGCTACCCGGCACGTCAGAGGCGGTTCCCGGGCGCGTGTGCATGGCACTCGCTATATATCACAGCGGGCGCGCGGCCGCAAGAAGCAGGGCGTGGTTTGCTCCACGCCCGGTCAAGACCTTTAGTTGTCAGCTGGCCGCCCGGACTACATCTCGCAGAATGGCGTCATTCGCGAGCAGCCTTGCGTACGAGCAGGAATCCCATCACCATCAGCCAGAGGGTGATGATCGTGGGCGTGATGATGGTCAGGATCCTGGTTATCTCGGTGAAGTCGCCCACATACGCCTGAATCCCCCCGGCGACCACACCGATGACAGCCGCCAGCATGACCACCCACCCGAGCCATCGCGGGTATACGTTGCTCAGCGCCACCGCGAGTCCGTAGAAGATGAAGGTAACCCCGGCGAACAGGACATTGAACAGGCTGGCCAGGCCTACGTTGATCGTTTCCTCCGTCAGCAACATGCCAAGCGCAATCGACTGCTCGTCGGGAGGCGCGACTGCCCACCGATCGGCGAGGCTCTTGGCGGCGATTCCGTCGACTATCACCAGGATCAACCCTACGGTCGCCCCGACCACACCCGCGACGAAACCGAGCCTCATCAATGCGCCCGGCAGTCCCCCTCTGATCGAGTGATAGATGGCGGCCAGGCCGCCAAGCATCAGGATCAGTCCGACCACAATCGTGAAGTGAACGGCGACCCAACCGTCGCTCTCGGCGATCACGCGGGCCGTGCCCTCGATATCTCCGGTAGTTGTGGCCGGGTGGAGCAGATTGCCCACCAGCCCGAGGAGCGCCCCCGCGATCCCCAACCCTCCGCCGATTCTGTAGAGCCACCGGTCATATTCACTCAGTGCCGTTTCAGCCTGCACTGCTTCGTTGCGTACTACCTTCTCCTGTACTGCAATATCCTGTACTGCCATTGTTCCACTCCTGTTATTCCGGATGCCAATTACGGGTACCGGTTGGAAGTCACAGCGCCAACCTGCTCCCCGCGTGAGCGCTACCTCGGCCACGAACAGGTACGGGAATGGGTGTGAGACTGGGGTCTTGCAGTACCGGTGGTGCCCCGGGGTCCCTGGTGGGCAGCTTCGAAGGGCCTTTGCCCTCCCGGACGGGGGGTGCAGGCCATGCGGGGATTTGACTCGGAGTCTATCCACGTATGCCTTCGTACGTCAATCGGTCATGGGCTGTAAATCGCACGGACCAAGTGCCTACGACCAGCGACCCAGTTCAGGGACAGGAATCGGGGTATCGCGAGGCAGCGCGCAACCGCGGCATCGCCCGCAAAGCACACGAACGACCTGCGTGCGCGGGCCTCTGCCAGAGCAGGACAGCGGTTGACTTCGCGTGCATAACGCATGACGCATGACGCATCAAGCGCTGCCCGCTACGAGAACTCTAGGTGGGAGGGTCGGGCGTGATAGCGCAGGCGGTCCCTCAGCGGGACGCCGGTGATGATCCCGGTAATTAGCCAGTTGAGAGTCATTGCGATCAGCGCGGGCCAAAACCTATCGCCCGTGACGAAGCCGCCCATGGCCATGACCGCCGACAGCGTGAGGCCGCCGAGCATGACGAACGGTAGGAAGAACAGCCCGCCCGCGGCGTTGGCGAGCACCCAGGCCCACAGGTCAAGCTCCACCTGGTGGCGCAGGTGCCGGCTGAACACGAAGCCCTGGGGGAAGCCGAACGCTGCGCCCGCCAGCGCGCCGAACAGCGCCAGGGGGATGAGGACGTTGCACACTATGATGCCGGTGTTCATGCTGAGCGTCCACTCGGCGGCCACCGGCCCGATCACGGCCCAGCGCAGCATCCCGCCCACCAGGCTCGCCAGCACCCAGTCGCGCAGGCCTCTCAGCCCGATGTACCTGTACAGTACGGCCCCCTGCGCCAGCCCGAGCAGCGTGCCCATGACCAGGCCCGAAGGGACGGCGTAGAGCATGATAGTCAGAGTTGGCGAGTCGGGCGGCAGTATGGATGTAATCAGCGCCTGGCCCGCCGCCTGGCCGGTCATGCCGCCCGCGGCAGTGGCAAGCGCCCAGACCGTCCAGAAACCGCACCCCAGGCCGCGCACCTGGGACGCGCCGTACTCGTCACGCATTTCGAACATCGAGGTCTCCCCTGACCAGGACTGCCCGCCCGAAGTCATGAGGCTCGGAAGCAGGCGTTATCGCAGAGATTCAGTGCAAACGCGGCAGGACGCCCGGCGGCCCGGGGGCTGCGCAACCGCCGCCGGCGCATCGCTCGGGCGAGCGCGCCGCGAACGATAAGCTCCTATCGACCATATTAATGATACCTGTTTCCAGGCGCATCAGTCCAGCGCACGAACCCCCCATCGTCCCGTAGTCCGGGCGTGTGAAGATGAAACGCAAAGGCGCAAAGCCGAATTGAAACACAAGGACCCAGAGAGCGCAGAGATTACGCAGAGTAAAATGTTGGAGTCTGGCACGCAAGTAGACCTGGTTGCCTTGCCCCAATAGAAGCTCTGTGTTCCTCCGTTCCCTCTGCGTCTCTGCGGTTCAATCATAACTTTGCGACTTTGTGTTTAAGGGGCAGTAATTTGACTCGTGGCGCACGGTCGGGTATAATACGGTGTTAGGTCGCGAGACCGGCACACACTTATAAACAGAATAGCCTGAGACAGCCGGCGCACCATCGAGTGCTTAAAACACCAGCCCGCCGAGGCAAGAGCATGACCCTGAACGGGACGCACGGCCGAACGCCGTGGCCCGGCGCACGTTGCGCCGCCCGGAGGGCGCTCCATGTGGACAGTGTTCCCCATGCCTCGGTTTCAACATGAGGTATGGGGTTTTTGATTCCGCCGGGTGGGTGTCCGGGCCTAAGACGGGACGAGGGGAGGTGACTAAACGCTAATGGCAACTAAGAGGAAGAAGCAAACGGTAAAGGAACTGAACCAGCTGTTCACCGACAGCCAGGTGCTCATCTTCACCGACTACCGGGGTCTGCGGGTGGCCGACATCAACCTGCTGCGCCGCCAGCTTCGCGACAAGGGCGTGGAGTACCACGTGGCGAAGAACTCGCTGGCCACGCTGGCCGCGAGCCGAGCGGGCATGGAGCAGATGACCGAGATGCTCGACGGGCCGACCGCTATCGCTTTCGTGCGCGACGACATCCCAGGCGCGGCCAAGGTGCTGTCCGACTTCGTGCGCACTTCGAGGATCCTGAAGATCCGCGGCGGCATCATGGGCGGCAGCGTGCTGAACGAGTACGAGGTCGGCGAGCTGACCAAGATCAAGAGCCGCGAGGAGTACCTGGCGCAGCTGTTCGGGTCGATGCGCGCACCGATCCAGAACTTCGTGAACGTGCTCAACGCCCCGCTGCAGAACTTCGTGAACGTGCTCAACGCTCGCCTTGACCAGATCAAGGCAGGCGGCGCGGAGATCGAGACAGGGGCAGCCCCGGACGGCGCCGAGATGGCGGCAGCGACCGAGGCGGGCAGCGACACTGCCGAGGCGGCCCCCGAAGGCGCCGAGCCAGCCGCTGCCGTAGAGACCGCTGGGACCGTAGAGACCGTAGAGACCGTAGAGACAACCACAGCCGGTGACGACACTGCCGAAGCAGCCCCTGAAGGTGACGAGGCATAACCGGCGGCAACGACCAGTCAGACATAAGATAACCAACAAGGAGAACAGACTAAAATGGCAACTCGTGAGGATATCCTCGAATCGATCAAGAACATGTCGGTGCTCGAGCTTTCGCAGCTCGTGAAGGACATGGAGGAAGTGTTCGGCGTGACCGCTGCTGCCCCGATGATGATGGGCGGCATGATGCCCGGCGTAGCCGTGGCGGGCGGCGACGGCGCGGGCGCGGCCGCTGCTGAGGAAGAGAAGACCGAGTTCGACGTCATCCTGACCGACTTCGGCGCGAACAAGATCCAGGTGATCAAGGTCGTGCGCGAGCTGACCGGCCTGGGCCTGAAGGAAGCCAAGGACCTGGTCGAGGCCGCCCCGAAGGCCGTGAAGGAAGGCGTGAACAAGGAAGACGCCGAGGCCGCGAAGGCCAAGCTGGAGGCCGAGGGCGCGAAGGCTGAGATCAAGTAGCGCTGGCGCTGAGTAATGCGTGATGCGTCATGCGTGATGCGTCAGACAACATAGCTTGCCGGTAATGCGTCACAAGTGGGGAGGAATTCCTGCCTGTGACGCATTGTGCATTACGCTTGAGGAAATCCTATGCCTGAGCCTGACATAACGCCGTACAGCGGGTTCCGCGAGCGGGTGTGGGCGTTCGTGCGCTCGGTGCCCGAAGGGCGGGTGGTGACGTACGGGCAGGTGGCGGCTATGCTTGGCGCGCCGTTCGGTGCGCGCGCGGTAGGGATGGTGCTGAAGAACACGCCCGCATCGGCCAGCGTACCGTGCCAGCGGGTGGTGAACCGCTGGGGCCGGCTCGCGCCGGTGTACGGCGACGGCGGGTTCGAGCAGCACCGGCTGGAGCTTGAGGCGGAGGGGGTATACGTGCGCCCCGACTACACGGTGGACCTGGCCGTATACCAGTGGGACCCCGACCCTCGGGACTGGGGGGATTGCTAGGCGGGAGGGCTAATCCAGCTAAATGGAAGTCCAGCCGGGCGGGAGGGGCAGGCTGGAATGCCCTGCATCGACGTGAAGCACGTTGCCGGTCATCTGCGCGGATTCGTCCGATACAAGGTAGACGACGGCATACGCCGTATCCTCGGGCGTCTGGTGCCTGCCGAGGCGCTGTGCGGCTCCCTGCCGGCGGAGTTGCGCTTCATCGATCCCCTGGGCCTTTGCAATCTCCAATTCGCCCTCGGTCAGCACCCCCCCGGGGATTACGTAGTTGGCGCGGATCCGCTCGGGAGCGTAGGCTCCCGCGATAGTGCGGGTCAGGGCCAGCAGGCCTCCCTTGGCGGCCGCATACGCCACCAGATTCGGAAGCCCCTGGATGCCGTTGATGGAGCCGATATTGACGATGCTGCCTCCACCGGCGGCCCTGAAGTAGCGTACCGCGTGCTTGCAGCGGTAGAGCGCGCTGCGGAGATTCACGTTCAGAACCTGCTCCCATAGCTCG
>DASTEB010000196.1:0-11050 GCA_035710025.1 Chloroflexia bacterium | reverse complement strand
GGCTGGACAACTCCGCTATGGGGCTGCCGCCGTTCCGCTTGGACGGTCGCACCGCCGCAGGTGAACTGGGGCGTTAGGCCGCTTTCGGTGCGCCAAGGACGCTGCTTTGATGGGCTCCTCGATCGCGGCGAGCGCCTCGCACCAGATCGCACCGGAGTTGCTGTCGTTCCGCCGGTCCATCCTCGCCGGCCCATGTGCGCCGCGGATCGAGCCGCAACGCAACCGCTTTGCTCTACCGCCGGATACGAAGCGCCGTCACGCGGCGTTACCTCGCTACGAGCCAGGCTTGCCGGCCCTCCGTCACTGGGGCATCTTCGCACCGGGCCATGTGCGCCGGATCGAGGGCGCCGGCATCTACTTGGCGCTCGAGTTCCTGACGTTTGGGCGGCCTAACGAACGTTGCACCTGCTGGCGCTGGATGCGTCAGGTTTCTCGCTTGGCCAATGTGTACGACCGTAAAGTGGTCGGCCGCCTGCGGGGCCGACCGCCTGCGGGGCCGACCGCCACAGGTGAGCTAAGGCGTTCGATGGCATCTGTCGCATCCACGTCCGACAGTTCCCATGGGCTGGAACGTGCAGCCTTAAGATGCGTCGCAGATTGACACGCGTACGACTCCTTCTCCAATGAGGTCCCCATGAAGCAGCATGCTCTTGCCGTTGTCGTCGCGCTGGCGGCAATCGGGTGCGCGCCCCCGACCGCTCAGGCACCGTCCGCGTCGGCACATCAACGCGAATCGCAGGTCCAGTATGTGATTGTCGCGGATAACCGGACGCAGGCGCCGGTGTACGTGCACTATACGCCGGGGCCTGGCGGCGGCGCCCCCTACATTGTCGACATGGTTGGACCGGCGCAGCGCAAGACGCTGCCAATGCCCGAGAGTAAGGGTACCGGCGGCGGAACATTCTCCGCCCGGACGATGGACGGAAAGCCCGCGGGCAACGTCCGTATCCAGATCGAGCGCGCGAAAGCGCCTGCGGCCCGTCAGGGATCATAAATGCGGCGCTTAGGGCCCGGGCAACGGATGCCCGTGGCGGCCGAGGTGTTCAAGGGGAGGCGCGAGGATGGCATCCCCCGCGCGCTGCGGATGCATCAGGTTTCTCGCGTGGTAACAGTTGCACCGTCATCGGGTCCACCGCCTGCGGCGTCGACCGCCGCAGGTGAACTCGGGCGTTAGACAGCGGCCGCGAATAGTTGAGCGACTAGCTTACAGCACATGAGTGCAAATTCAACCGCGGCGCGCGCGCCGAAGCCGTTCAAGTCCATGCGCGCGGCCCTCAAGCGCATCGTGGTTCCCGCCCTTCGCACGCGCGGATTCACGGGGGAGCTGCCGCACCTGCGCCGGGTGACGCCGGACGCCACGTGGACCTTCTCAACGCGAAATTGGAAATGGGGTGGCCGCTTCATCGTCGATCTCGGCCGAGCGCCGGCGGGCGTCTACCAGACGGTCACCGGTGAATTGATCGCGCCGACCGCGCTCACGAGCTGGGATCTGCGGGAGGCCGATCGCGCCACGCTGCGCGCCGTGCCACACGTGCCCGAGGAAGTCTGGTTTTCCTATGAGCTGACCACGAGGGACCGGATATGCCAGTGGTTCGAGCGGGTCGTGCGCCGCGGCACGCCGCTAGATCCCTTCGAGCGGGCGGCACGAGCGGTGCTCGAGCACCTGCCGGAATGCGACCGCTGGTGGGCTGGGGAGGCGGGGCTGCCCCATGTGCGAACCCCCCTTGAGCAGCTTGCAGTGCAGGGGGGGGCGGTGTCGTGGCCGGTGAGTGGAGGCACGAGCGGCGGCGCGCGCCCCGGGCAGCCGGACGCCGCTTTCTAACTACGCGCTGAAACAGACGGGGCCGGACGGCATCAGGTTTCTCGCTCGGCATCAGGTATAGAACAGGCCCGCTCTTCGAGCCTGTCCATCCGCCCGGCAGCTAAACACGGGCGTTAGGCCTCCACCTCTGCCCACTCTACGCTCGCATGTCGCAAGTCGAGATCGATGATGCGGAATGGCAGAACCAGCACAATTGGCACGGAGGCCTGTACTTCGGTCGCCGCGACAGCCGGGCGTTCGTGCCGAAGCGGCATTCCAGCATGGGGATCACGGTGAACTTCGCGAGCCCCACCGGCGTTCTGTTCCTCATCGGCGTCCTTGGGTTTGCCGGGTTGTTGATCTACCTGGCGCGAAGCGGTTAGGGAGAGATCGCAACGTCGTGGAGCCCTCACGTACGTTGCACCTGATGGCGCTGCAGGCGTCAGGTTTCTCGCGTGGCCACCGTTCGTCCGCCGTTCAGTATCACGATGCCTGCGGCGCCGACCGCCACAGGTGAACTCAGGCGTGAAGTCACACCCGAGCTCTTATGAACCCACGACACGCGACCGGACGCATTGCCTCGTTGTTCGTGAGCCTCGCCCTGTCCGCCTGTTTTCCGCTCGACGGTCCCGAGCACCGACTGGACGAGCAGTATTATCTCTGGGCCGCGGACATCTCCGAGCAGATGGCACTGTACCGGCAGCTACCAGAAAATGGCGGCATTGAACGGGTTGGGCAGACGGTGTTCGCGGCCGGGGCGGACCGACGCCACGTAATTGCGCAGAGGCATCCCCAAGGGGATCGCACGCGAACGGAGTACTTCATCCTGGAGCGAGCGAAGGACGCGCCCCTCGCGGATTCCAAAACCAGCGTCCGTGGACCCTTCACCAAAGAAGAGTTCGAGCAGGCACGCGTTCGGCTAGGAGTCGCGCCCACGCTGAGCTTCTCTGTGGTCCTCGAGCGTCTTTGATGAGCATTGTGACCTAACGTATGTTGCGCCTGCCGGTGCTGCAGGCGTCAGGTTTCTCCGCTGGCGAGTGGCGTAGGAACACGAAGTGGTCGGTCGCGTCGCGAACCGACCACCGCCGGTGAACCAGGGCGTTAGACACCGCACGATCCCCTCAGCAGTTCACGGAGCGGATGATGAGGTACTTCGATCGCGAGCGTAGTCGAGAGAAGCCGGCCATTTCGGACATCGCCGCCGCGGAAGCCGGCCACCTAATCCATCAGGCAAGGCCGGTATCGCGCGGCCTCCGGCGTCGCTGGTGGGGTGCGGTCATGATCGGTGTGCTCGCGCTGGTCCTATCCGGGTTGTGGCGGAGCGGGCCAACGGCAATGCCGTCGGGCGCGCCGGCGCCAGAGTGGACTATCGGGCTTACCTCGAGCGGCGCCGCGCCCGTGTCCGCACTGGTCTTCGGGAAGGAAGCCGGCATTCACCTGGTCCGGATCCCCGGCAGCAGCGCTCCGCCGGAGGAGCAGCGCCGCGTAGTCGCCCGGCTCGCACGAGGTGAAGTGTACCTGGTATCGTTGGGCGGTCGGGGGCTCCGGGTCTCCAGCAAGGGACCACCGGGGAGCGGGGTGATCGCGATGGCCGCCACTGGTCGCTTCGTAAAGCTGTATCAGCGTCCAGGTGTAACCGGGATCAGTACCGGCTGGTGGTGACAAGCCCGGCGGCCTGCGGCGTCGTCCAGAGGACGTTGCACCTGCCGGCGCTCAACGCATCAGGTTTCTCGCCTGATCGGCAGTCGTCTATTGAGCAGCCTCGCGGCGCCCGTCGGTTCGACCGGCGCAGGTGAACTGGGGCGTTAGGTCGCACCCAGGCCACCGTTACGGGAGCAGCACATGGACGGAACCGAGCGCCTGCATCGGCGCTACACGATACTTCTGTTGGGAAGTCTGCTTCTCCTGGCCGGGGCCGTGGTCATGTTCTTCCGAATCGGTTCTGGGCTGACGCGGTGGCTGGTGCTGCTCGGCTCGGCCAGTAACGCGCTGGTGTGGTGGGAACTCCGTCGTGCGCTACCGCGGGCGTCCAAAGCCGACGGGCCCGCGACGCGTGCGACCTGACGTATGTTGAACCTGTCGGCGCTGCATGCATCAGGTTGCTCGCTCGGGCGGCACCAGAATAGTGCAGATTCCTGGCGCTTGCTCGCTCGACCGCCGCAAGTGACCTACGGCGTTAGACACATACCGGACCAGGAGATCAGCCATGAGTTCCTCGCATGATCGAGCAATCGACGCAGCGGGCCTGAGCCTTCTCTATCCTGGCCTGGGGCAAGCGCTTCAGGGACGCGGTGTGCTGGCAACGTGGCTGGCGCTGGAGTTCACAGGGCTCGTCGTCGCTGGCCTCGTGTGGTCGGGCGCGCGGGCGCTCTGGTGGGGGCTGGCGCTGCTCGTCGGCATCTACGCGGTCGTCGATGCGTACCGTCACGATCGGCGCCGGGAGTCCGAAGCGCGCGCCGTCTGACGTACGTTGCACCTGATGGCGCGTCATGCATCAGGTGTCGCGCTTGGCGACAGTGTACTTCCATGAGGTGATCGGCGGCCTGTCGGCGCCGACTGCCGCAGGTGAACTCGGGCGTTAGGCTGCGCACACGTTTCGCGGAGCGGTCTATGACGACTGTTGGTGGCCCTAGGATCCGGCTCGCACAGCGGCTCTGGTGGGTGTACGGCGCCTGCTATCTGACGGTCGCCGTTCCAGGACTGCTCATCGGTGCAGCGATCCCGCTGCTCGTCGCCGTGCCCCTGCTCGTGGTCGCCCTGCTGTTCGCGATCGTGTTCTGGAGCAGCTCCCCGCGCCTGGTGCTGACGGTCGCTGCCATTGCCTGTTTGGAGTTCCTACTTGGGAATCTGTTGCTGGGCGGGCCAGGCTCCGCGTGGACGTTCGCCGGCCATCGGTGGGAGGACACGCCAGGGGTCCCTCGTTTCCTGGCGCTACCCCTCTGGGTTGTCGGGGTATTGGGTCCCGTGGTGCTTACAGGGTGGGTGCTCCGGAGGCTCGGCCGGCAGGGGCAACCCACGCTCTCGTCCGGCGCAGCCTAATTGGCGTCAGGTGGCCCCGACCGCACCCGGCAACGTTCGAGAACGAAGAAAGAGCTTCCTGACGCTGGATCCGGTGCGGGGCCTGGGGTTGGCGCGCCGGCGCGGTCGGTGCGGGGCGACACTGTTCGGGGAACTCCATGATCGGTTACGTGGCGTGACGCTCGATGCTCCCCGACTCAGGCCGCCTGCCGTGCGTTGCACCTGTCGGCGCTGACGGCATCAGGTTTCGCGCGTCGCTGCCACTTGCTGACGGTTACCTGTCTGCCGCACCGTAGAGCCGACCGCCGTAGGTGAACTTTGTGCGTTAGACCGCGGCGCAGTGTGCACCGCGTGCGGCAGGTGCTCGTCTTCTTCGCTCACGCGCCCTTTGCTGGCCCCCGTCCTCACCCGATCCTGTGCCCACGCCACGCGCTACTCGCTCCGTCCTCCTGCTCCGCCTCGCCGACCTTGCCTGCGGGCTGCTGGCCGGCGCGGGCGCGGGGTGGGCGTGGCGCGCGGCGCGGCCCGGGCTCGCCCTCTTGCTCGCCTTGCCCGCTGCCGTCATGCTTGGGCGCGCGGTCTGGCCGGGCCGGTCCTGGCCGCGCTAGGTCGGGCCGGGTGGGCGCCGCCTGCGGGGCCACTGGGCCAAGTACATCTTCGGAGACTTTCCGAAGGTGTGGTGGCTTCGGGATCTGCCATGGCATCACGTAAGCGTTCCCAGGCGATGTTGAACCGGGACGCCATGAATCGCTGCCGAATCTCCTGACGGTCTATTTTGGGATCGCCGTATTCGCTGGTGCGGTCTATGGCGCATTGCGCCGTTGGGCGAGCACCGATATGCGATTCGCGTTGATGAGCATCGCGGTGGCATGGGCCGTCGGTTCCTGCCTGCTGCTCTTGGTCAATCGGTGGAGCCTGAGTGAGATAGAGCGGTGGGAAGTGGCGGCATTCGGGGCGTTCGGCGTGCTATTAGGTCCGCCGTTCGGTTTCTTCATCCGATCGCAGTCCTCGAAAGCGTAGCTCCGTCGCGTGAAATTGTTGCCGCCTGGAAGTGCGGCGCCGCAGCTGAACCAAGGCCTTGGGCAGCTCATACCCACCGTAACCGAAATCCACTTGCACATGCTGAAGATCCCGCGTGGAGCTGTGCTCCTGGGGATAGCATACGCCGGGGTGGCCTGTACGCCTCAGCATCGCGTTTCTGCGGAACGCGCCGGCTTTGACCCACTGGAGTACCCAGGGGACTCTGCGCTGACCTGCGAAGTGATAGGTGCCGGTGGCAGTGCGCACGTGGCGCTCCAGTTCACGGGAACAGAATCATCACCGATCCTGCAGCGTCGCATTACCGCGGTGTTCGATGCCGGTGGCAGGCCACGCCTGTTGGATCTGTTAGTGCCGGAACCCCGCCGAAAACCGCCCCGGGCCCACTGGCTTCGCGTTCAGTTTCAGCCTGACGTCGTCGGTTCCCACGCCGTCGTTGACTCGGGTGGCGGCGAAAGCCTCCAAGCCATCATGCGCGCGGCCGATGCGGCCGCGCAGCCGATGGGCGGGGGCGAAATGGCCAAGGCACAGTCGTTCATGAGCCGTCTCTGGGCTCGCAGGTGCAACGTCAGCCAGGGATAGTCGCAGCGAAGGGGGCGGCTGTGGCGAGGCGGGGCTTCAGGTGTCTGAGCTCGACAACTTTGCCCGTGGGCCTACATCATTGCGCCTGGGCAGCGTCTGTCCGTAGGTGAACCAAGGCGTCAGGCAGCAGCCATCCTTCGGAGACGAATCATGCTGCGATCGTTTAGGGTTCCACTCGCCGCGGTCGTATTGGTCCAGGGTTGCACGCCGGAGCTGCCCGAAGTGCGTCGGCCGGAGACAGTGATCGTCGGACTCGAGCACGCGGCGGCGAGCCAGGCGCTCGACAGTATCTACTGGTACACGGGCTTTCGGCCGGAGACGGTCGGCGTGGCAAACGGGATTCTCCATCTGGCGATGCCGGCGCGTTCCGTCGGCCACGAGCTGACCTCCTCTCGCAGCGGGTGCGAGAGCCCGGCAATCCCCTTCGGCGTGGTGCAGCGTGTTGCGCGTGAAGCGTGGCGGAACGCGGGGCAGCGCGCGGGTGCGGACACGGTGATCGTCACGGTCGGCAAGCTGGAAATCGAGGGGCGCAACTGGCAGGGTCGTGTGGCCTGTGGCTCGGGGCCGGCAATGATGCGTATCGGTCCGGATCAGCTCCGGGATGCGGGCTAGGTGTACGCTCCTGCTGCCTGACTTACGTTGCACCTGCCGGTGCTGCGGGCGTCAGGCTTCTCCGCTGGCGTGTGGCGACTAAGCACGAAACGGTCGGCCGCCTCGCAAGCGAACCACCACAGGTGAAATCCCGGTGAGGCCGCATCCATGACTTTCCAGCGTCGTCACCTGCCGGTCGCTCTGAGCCTCGGCGCTCTGCTGGGGATCGGCGTAACGCTCGCGCAGTGGCGGCTCGCGTGTCGCGTTCCCGAGTCGGAAGCGTGCGTGTGGGGCAGGGCATATCTCCCGATCTCGCTACCCCTGGGCGCCGTGGCAGGGTTGGTCGTCGCGGCCGTGGCCTTCGTCGTCATCCGGCTTCTACAGCGAAGCCAGGTTCATAGCCGTGAAGATGCGGTCTAACGTACGCTGCACCAGGCGAGGTGAGGAGTGCTGGATACGTTCGTCGAGCGCTGGTGTGGCCCGCTGCTGATTGTGCTTGGCGTGACATCCCTTGTCTACGCGGTGGTCGGGATGGTGACCACGACTGCACCCGTAGTCGACCCAGAGGCCCCGGTGCGCTACATCTACGGGCAGCGCGATCCACGTGAACGGTATCTGATCTGGCTGGCGCTGGGGGCAGCGCTGATGTCGGTGGGAATCCGCCTGGTCCGGTACTTTCGGCGGGAACGGGCACGCGCGTTGACCGCCGCAGGTGAGCTGGGGCGTTAGACCTCGACGGGCCGGCGCCGGGACCTGTACACAGCTGGCCGAGGTGACCCGGGGGTAGCCGGCGCGTCTGGGAGAGAGTCCTGCTGCGCCGCTGTCCCCAACCCCCGCACTTCCCTCGCTATGCGCCTCCTCGCATCCGGCGGCCTTCCGCGCCTCGTCCTGCTCCTATCGGCCGTCGTGCTCCTTCTCGCCGGCGCGTTTCTCGGCCTGCGACCCGAGCCGGCCTTTGCCGGGCGCGATGCTTTCGTTGCAGCCCTCGAACGGGGTGAACGCCATCTCCCTCCCGAACGCATGGCGCATGAGTGGCGCGGCGACATCGCTGCGCAGGAGCGCCTGCTGCGCGAGGACCGGTGGTTCGGCCGTGTGCTCGCCGGAACAGGGCTGCTCGCCCTCGTCGGCTTCATCGCCCAGGCCGGACAGAGCTCCCGATCGCGGGCCGCGGTCTGACATACGTCGTACCTGCTGGCGCGATGTGCATTGGCGCCCGATATCCACGAACCCCATAGACCCGGTATGCTCAGAACTCGTCAGATCGTTTCGCTCGCCGCCGCCGTCCTCATTTCCGCCTGCGCGGGCGGCGCCGACCACGAAGGTGCGTCCGCACGGGCGAGCGCAAGCCAGGTCGCCCAGCTGGACACCACCCTGGTCCCCGTCGAGCTCCGGCCGTTGACCTCGTTGGCCGCCGAATGGGGCATCGGCGACGACGACGAGCGCGAACAGAAGGTGGCACAGAGTACGCCGGAGGCCCGCCAGAGCCTGCGCGCCGCAGTGCTGCCGCACGATCAGCATATCACCGACTGGCTGGACTCGTTCGGGGAGGGCTCAGCCATGACGGATGAAGCAGCCGCATTCATGTACATGCGGCTGGCGATCGAGGAGATGCCAGAGGACGGATGATCGTCCGCCGCCGGTGAATCAGGCGTCAGGCAACTGCCCGGCGGTGACCGTGGCCGGCGAGAGTGGGGTTGTAGGAGATGCACCCCGTGTAGCATCCTCCCGCCGCTCAGCAGCGACGTGGACTGCCTCCTCGGACGCATCCGCCGGAATCCACGGCCACCAGGGCGGCAGGTTCGCGGCGGGCAACTCTTCAACCACAGGGCGAACCCACGCCATGATCAAGCCGCTCGTGCCACTCGCAGGAGCTCTGGCGCTCGGAGCCTGCGAGTCCGCGGTCGTCTGCACAGCCGACATCGCGCCCTCCATTGTGGCGGAAGTCCGCGACTCCCTCACGAGTGCCCCGGCGGCTACGGGCGCGACGCTCCTCGTTCGGAGCGCTGCAGGCGGCGAGGCGACTGCCGGACCGGGCGAAGAGCTCTACCTCTACTGGGGGCCGGAGCAAGCGGGCAGGTTCAACGTCACGGTACAGAAGCCTGGCTACGTCGACTGGCACCGCAGCGAGGTTCGCGTTGCCCGCAATCGCTGCCATGTCGAGACCGCGCGGTTGCTTGTGCGCCTTCGCCCGGCCGGCTGACACTCGCGGCTGTCTACACGATGCCTTCGATGCCGATCGCCGCACGTGCACCAGGGCGTCAGGCGGACTCAGACTCCTGCTGGAGGTGCACCGACTACGGGATGCGGGAGCTCATCATCCGCGACCCCAATGGGTTCTGGATCACGTTCGGGCAAGACCGCCGCACCAGTTGAGTTCTGCTGCACCGTGCGTCGAGTGACGGGTCACTCCGCCGGCCTCCACGGTAAGAGCAATCTCACGGTTCCTTCATCTCACGCTAATCCCGACGTCATCGGCGGTTCATCGACGCCGCGTATCCTCGTGCCACACTCAACGGCGAGGAGCGTATGCAGCAGCTATCGGTGGGTCCGACGGGGGAGCGAAGCGCAGAGCCGAACGTCACGCCGTTGATCGATGTGCTGCTGGTCCTGCTGATCATCTTCATGGCGGCGATCCCGGCCCAGCGGAAGGCGTTTGATGGGCAGCTGCCCCCCGATGACAGCACGTCGGCCGGAAGCGAAGCCGCCATCGTGCTCGAAGTGGGTCCGGGTGCCGTGTACGCGGTGAACCGGGAGGCGGTTCCCGCGCCCGCGCTGGGACGCCACCTCGCGGAGATCTATACGGGGCGCCCCGATAAGCGGCTGGTGGTGAAGGGGTCGCCGAAGGCGACCTACCAGGAGGTGGTGACCGCCGTGGACATCGCCCGGGGGGCAGGGGTCACCGTGGTGGGCATGGACACGCGCCGGCCGTAGGGGCACAATTCACTCGGCCGTCAACGGCGGGTGAGTACCCCGGTGAACGCTCCACTACCAGGAATTCCGTGATGCGACTCACTGCCTGCTTCGTCCTGGGATGCCTGGTGTGGTCAGTGCCGGTACAGGCGCAAAGGGCACACCCCAGCGCCGTGACATCGAGTGCCTTCGGGGAGCGCAGCAATGTCCGCGGGGCACAAGCCGATAGCGTTCCGCGGTTGCGAACGGAGCGTATTGTGTGGGGCGCTGTTCGGCTGGCTCTTCGCGCTCCCACGAGAGGCGCCTTTTCGATAACCTTCGCGAACCGATGCCGCGGTCTCGAATCGACAGGATGGTTGGCAGCCCAGCCGCCACACACTTGCGCTACGTGCGTGGGTAAGGACGGCCTGACAAATCGTGGCCGGTGACGTTGATCCGCCGCGCATCCCTTCTGTCATAAGGATGCACGCCGCCAACGCACCTGAACGTGGGCGTTGGACCACGACAGACATTCCTGCACATTCGACAGAGATGGCAACTGAATCACGCCGAAGTGGTGCCCGCCTGCGACCGGGCGACGTAGTCGAGATCGAGGCGGATGACAGGAAGTGGTTGCTCTGCTACCTCGGCCGCCACGAGTCACTCGGCGACACTGTTTGGATCTCGAGCCGATCGTATGAGCGGAACGCGTCCGTGAGCTGCCGGGACTTTGCCGGCGACGGCTACTACGCCTTCTATCCTGCGACCGCCGCCCTGCGTCGTGGCATGGTTCGCAAGGTTGAATTCTGTCCTGAAGGCATGCGCGTCATGCCACGGATGTTCCGCTACGGATCCCCCTTCGATCGCCCTGGCGAGAAACGCACATGGCGGATCGCTGAGGCAGCGCGAGTTGGTGTGCCATTCGAAATCCGCACATCCCTGAGCCAGCAAGAGGCGCTGATCCCTCAAGCCGCCATCTGGAACCATGAGTTTCTCCTTGAGCGCTTGCGCTCCGGATGGCATCCTCGAGACGAGGCCTCTGATTCCTCCTCGTCCGCCATCTGACGATGCGTTGCGCCTGACGGAGCGGCAGGTGACCGATGGATTGCCGCCGAGGGTTCGGCACGAGGA
>DASTEB010000195.1:0-9972 GCA_035710025.1 Chloroflexia bacterium | reverse complement strand
GTGCGCTCGGCGTTGATCGGGCCGGAGGTCGCGACGAAAATGGGCGGGGGGTTCTCAGGCATGGTGTACAGCTTGGCGCTCTCCAGCGTGAAGTACTGCCCCCTGTGCTTGACCACCTTGCCCGTGAACAGCTTGCGGATGATCTCGATCGCCTCGCCCAGCATCTCCAGCCGCGTTACCGCCTCGGGCCAGTACATGCCGGTGACGTGCTCGTTCAGCGCCTCGCCCGCGCCCAGCCCCAGGTAGAACCGCCCGGGAAACATCGCCTCGAGCGTGGCGGCGGCCTGCGCGATGATGGCCGGGTGGTAGCGCCAGCCCGGCGGGGTGACGCCCGTGCCGAACCGCACCGAGGTCGACACACCGAGCGCGCCCAGCAGCGCCCACACGAACGGGCTTTGCCCCTGCGAGGGCACCCAGGGGTGGAAGTGGTCGGACACCATGAGGGCGTTGAAGCCGTGGTCCTCGGCGACCTTGCAGTATTCGACAAGTTCGGTGCCGGAGAACTGCTCGGCCATTGCCGCGTAGCCGAAGTATGTCATTGTGTTACCTCCCTGAGACGCTTTTGCTGTACGTCTCCTCTCTTCCTACCTGAACATATCTCGTGTGGGATCTATAACAAGCTCTTTGGCCGAGCCTTCGGCCCGATCGTATGGGTAGCCGCGCACGATGGCGACGGGGCAGTTGTCCAGCTTGCCCATGACCAGTTCTGCAGCCGACGCGATTTCGTCGGCCACGGCGATCACGGTGGCGCTCATCATGTAGCCGTGGGTGTCGCGCTGCCCGCGAAAGTCCTTCAGGGGCGCGAGGCCCGACACGCCGACCGCGATGTTGATGATGCCGTTGCGCCAGGCCCGCCCGAACGAGTCGGAGATGATCACCGGGATGTCGAGGCCGGTATCCTCGCGGATGCTCTCGCGGATGCGCTCGGCCGAGGCGTCGGGGTCTTCGGGGAGCAGGCCGACGATGTGCTCGCCCGGCACGTTCGAGGCGTCCACGCCCGCGTTGGCACACACGAAGCCGTGGCGCGTCTCGCTGATTATCACACCGTGGTCCATGCGCACGATACGCACGCTCTCCTGCAGCACCACCTCGATCTGGCGCGGGTCCTTGCCCCAGCGTGCGGCCCACTGCTCGGCGAAGTGCGACGGGGTGACCGTGTCGAGGTCGACCAGGCGGTCTTCAGCCTTGCTCACGATCTTCTGCGTGACGACCAGCACGTCGCCCTCGACCAGCGGCGTGTCGCCCGACTCGCAGGCGGCGAGGATCAGCCCGGCGAGGTCGGCCCCCGGGTGTATCTCGGGTACGTGTGTTATGCCGATGATTCGTACTTGCATATCGCTATCCACGCAGGCGCGGCAGCACCTTCTCAATCAGGGTCTGCAGGCCGTCGGTGCTCGGGAAGTCCATTATGCGAAGCTGTATGTGCCGCACGCCCAGCCTGACGAACTGCTCCAGCTCGCGGGTTACCGCATCTGCCGTGCCGCCGATGATGTGGAAGTCGCGCTTCTCCATCTTCGAGGGGTCGTCGGTTAGCTGCACGAAGCCGTAGTAGGTATGCACGATCTCGGACGGGTCGCGGCCCACGTCGCGGCAGTGGTCGGCGAGCACGCGCTGCTTGTGCGCATACTCCTCGGCGTCGCAGAAGTTGTAGTTCCACCAGTCGGCGTACTTCGCCACAACGCGCAGGGTCTTCTTCTCGCCGCCGCCCGCGATCAAAAGCGGGATCGGCGGGTCGGGCATGGGCGAGCATTCGGCGTTGTCGATGTGGTAGTGTTTGCCGTGGAACGTTGCGGGCGACTCGGTCCACATGGCGCGCATGATCTGCACTGTCTCCTCAAGCTGGTCTATACGCTCGCCTGCCGAGGGGTACTCGTAGCCGTAGGCGCGGTACTCGTCCTCTTTCCAGCCCGCGCCGATGCCCATGATATAGCGCCCGCCCGTCATCAGTTGCAGGTTGGCAGCCATCTTGGCGGTGAGCGAGGGGCTGCGGTACGATTGCCCGAGCACGATGTGGCCGAAGCGCACGCGCTCGTGCCGCCCCGCGAGGTACGACAGGGTAGTGACCGCTTCGAGCACCGGGCGCTTGTCCCACTGGAAGTGGTCCTCAACCCACACGGTGTCGAAGTGGGGCTGCATCTCGCGGATGTAGCGCTCGTTGGCCTCCATCAGGGCGCGGGCCGCGGCGTTGGGGTCGGGGGGCGGCTCGGCGGGGTTTGCGCGGGGAACGGGATAGATCACCCAGCCGAATGTCACGTCCTGATCGCTCATCGCTTCTCCTGCCCGGCCATATCTGTATCTGTGGGGAGTGTGCGGGGCCTCTCTAAGCCGAGAAGGCATACTCCATCGCCTCGGCTACGCGGTGGCTGTCGAGGAACTCCAGGTCATCCAGCGTGTCGATATCCAGCCCCGTACCGTACGCGCGGTACACCCTTACGTGCGCCCCCGCCTCTTCCGCGAGCCGGTTGTGCGCCGCGAAGCTGCCGGGGCCGAACGCGAAGCGGGCCATCTGCGCCGGGTGGGCCAGCATCAGGTTGGTGCCGGTGCCGTGGCGGTCGGGTGCGAGCACGACTGTGCCTTTGGCCCTGCCCAGCTTAGCTATGCGGGATATGTCGCGGGCCGTCAGCGCGGGCAGGTCGGCGAACGCCACCAGCACGGCGTCCGCGTCGCGGGATACGGCCCAGCGGCGGCCCTGCTCCAACGCGGCGTTCAGCCCGGACCTACGCTGCTTGAGGGCGTGAACGCCTTCGGGCAGAGGCAGTTCCTCCGGCGACGGGCTGACCACGGCAACCTCGTCTACGGCGCCGGAGTCGCGCAGCACGCCGAGGACGTGCGCCAGCATATCGAGCACAAGCAGCGCTCGCTCCTCGGCCGTGAAGATGCCGCCGAGCCTGCTCTTGGCAAGGCCCAGCCCCTTCACCGGCACAATGGCGGCCGTCTTCACCCCTGCTTCGTCTCCTTCGCGATGGCGGCGCTGAACCGCAGCGCCGTCTCGGCAAGGGCGCGCCTGTCGCCCTCGCTCTTCATGATAGTATCCGCTATTTCGACGCTCATGCCCAACGCCTCGATGCGCGGGGCGAGCGCCTCGTCTACCCTGTCAATTACCATGCCGTCCACGAGCCCGGCGTAGATCTCGGCCACGCCGAACGCCGACACCTCGTGCCCTAGCGACTCGAGCATGGACGCGGCAGGCCCCTTGAGCGCCGTCCCGCCCACGATAGGGCTGACGGCCACCCGCGGCGCGGGCGCGCTGAGCAGGGCTTCGCGCATCCCCGGCACAGCGAGTATCGGCCCAATGGACACGATGGGGTTGGACGGGCAGAAGATGATGGCCTCGGCCCCCGCGATGGCGGCCAGCGCCTCGGCGGTCGGCTGGCTGTAGGCGATTCCGCGGAACAGCACGCCCGTCACCGTGTCAGCGTGGCGGCGGCGCACGAAGTACTCCTGGAAATCGAGCGAGCCTTCGGGCGTCTGCACCAGCGTCTCGACCGGCTCGTCGCACATCGGCAGGATGGCTGTGGGAACGCCCAGATTCGAGGCGAGGTCGGCCGTTACCTCGGTGAGTGTGCGGTCCTCGCGCAGCATCTGGGTGCGCAGGACGTGGGTCACCATGTCCATGTCGCCCAGGCGGAACCACGCATCGCGCCCGTAGCGCTCGAGCATCCCCATGCCCGCCCAGGTGTCACCCTCCAGGCCCCAGCCCTGCGCTCGGTTGGCGAGGCCCGCCAGCGTGTACATAACGGTGTCGAGGTCGGGCGAGATGTGCAGGCCCCACAGGTGGAAGTCGTCGGCGGTGTTGACCACCACCGACAACGCCCCCTCCGGAAGGGCCATCTGCAGCCCGTGGGACAGCTTGGCCCCGCCCACTCCCCCGGCCAGCGCGGCCACCGGGCCGCTCGTCGTCTGTGTCATACTCTTTCCTCTCCGGGTGAGGCGTCACACCCCGTGCGGATCCACGCGCTCGATCGGGACGTGGATGGTCACGCGCTGCTGCTTGCTGAAGGTGTTGCGCACCATACGCTCGCGCCCGTCCGGCCCCTCGTAGCGCTCGGCGAGGGCGGCGATGTCGGCCTGGGTGCGGGCCGGGTCGTAGTCTATCTCGGCCCGGCCCGCCAGGTTCACGTAGCGGTACTCGTCCTCCACGCATACGTAGATGCGCGGGTCGCGCCGCAGGTTCTTCACCTTCACGGCGTGTGCCTGCGTGTTCATGATCAACGTGTCGCCGCGCACGTCATACCACATGACAGACTGCTGGGGCGTGCCGTCAGGGTTGAGGGTGGCAACCACGGCGAAGCGGCGCCCCCGGAGGAAGGCCCTCGCGCTGTCGCTAATAAGGGTCAAGGTTGTGCGTTCCTTTCGGTGAGTTGGGTCAGCGTCCGGCGACGGGGATCTTGTGTATCTCGGGCGAAAGCTCGGCGATCACCTCGAAGGCGTCGGGTTCGGACACGTTGCCCATGCTGAAGATGGCCTGGTCGACGCCCATCTCCGCCGCCCTGCCGAAGTAGTCGAGCGCCTGCTGCGGGCTCATGCTGCCCTCGCGGCCGTCGCGGGTGACGACCATGCGGTCGAGCGTGGTCTTCTCGATCTCCTCATAGGGGCGTCCCTCGGCCTCGCAGTGCTCGCGCACAACGTCGAACTTATGACGTACCACGTCCTCGCCCCAGCGCATGAAGATGTTGCACGCATCGCCGTACTTCGCGACGAACCGCAGCGTCTTCTGCTCTCCTCCCCCGCCGATCATGACGGGTGGGTGCGGGCGGCTCAGCACCTGGGGCGAGTTGAGCGTTTCGGCAAGCCGGTAGTGCTTGCCGCTGTACTCCCCGACGTCGCCCGACCACATCTGGTGGGCTATCTGCAGCGTCTCTTCCAGCATCTCGAATCGCTCCTTCAGCGGTGGGAACGGAACGCCCAGGCCCACGTGCTCGCGCTCGTTCCAGGCAGCGCCTACGCCAAAGTAGGTGCGCCCGCCCGAAAGCACATCGAGGGTCGTTGCCGTCTTGACGAGGATGCCGGGGTAGCGGTAGGTGACACCGGTCACCATGGTGCCAAGCATGATGCGCGAGGTCTGCCCCGCGATGAAGCCCAGGGCCGTGTAGCCCTCGAGCATCGGCTCCTCGGGCTGGCCCAGCCCGCCAATCTGGAAGAAGTGGTCCATCACCCAGAGGCTGTCGAACCCGGCCTCCTCGGCCCGCCTGCCTATAGCGCCGAACGTCGGGCCAAGCTGCTCAGGCCCGTTCTTCCATGTGAAGTGGTTTACCTGTAATCCGATCTTCATTTGTACATGTGCTCCTTCAGGGTATCGTGCGAGGGAGATTTGGTACTTTGGACCGGGGATTCTGTCCAAATACGTATTCTATACTATTGCCCATAGGCACCAAAAGCGAGTATAATCGCTATGAGGTGGCGCGTCACCGCGTCACTCTTGCCCTTGTATTATAACGACGCCGCAAAATCCTCCCTGTCTCCCGCCATTTCCCTTCGACGCAAGCGAACGGAGCTATCAGTCCATGCCAACGCGCTTCACATGGCACCTAATGGTGCTTACTATTTTCGCACCTATCGCGCTGGGGGCTATGCCTCCGGCCGGCACCGGCGTGTCTCTCCCGGCGGCCAACCACGCCCAGGTCCAACAGGCCCAGCAGGCTCAGCAGGCTCAGGCCGTCGCACGCCCCTATAAGGTCGGACTGCAGATCGGGCACTACAAGAACCACGAGCTACCCGCGGTGCTCGACGACCTTATCGGCAACACCGGAGCCACCGCCGCCGGCCGCACCGAGCTTGAGCTGAACATCTTGATCGCCAACCGGCTGGCGAAGATGCTGGAGGCCGAAGGCATACAGGTAGATATACTGCCCGCCACAGTGCCTAGCGGCTACAACGCCGATGCCTTCATAGCGCTGCACGCCGACGGCAGCAGTTCCACGCGCTCGCGCGGGTTTAAGATCAGTACTCGCTGGCGCAGCGAGGTAGCTGTGCAGGATGCCAGACTCGTGGATATCATGACGGAGCGCTATGCAGCGCTGACCGGACTGCCCGAGGATGGGTCCGTCACCCGCAACATGCGCGGCTACTATGCCTATGCCACTTTCCGGCCAAATTGGCGCACGTCGAACTACACTCCCGGCGCTATCGTAGAGATGGGCTTCATTACCAACCCCACCGACCGCGCCTTCATTTTCGGCCAACCCGACAGGGTGGCAAGCGCCATCAAGGCGGGCATAGTAGACTTCCTCAAGTGGGCCTACGGCTCGCCGGCCCGCCAGCAAGCGTACGGGTACGGCCTGGGCATCGTAGACTCCGACCTCAAGCCCGACGACTATCGCAGGCCGCGGGGCGGCAGCGGAAGCAGCAATCGCGGCCCGGGCGGCGTGCAGACAGGCGACTGGGAAGTGGTGCTCATGGGCAAGTCGAGCATCAACGTGTACGGGGCGTCGGGCGGCACCGGCGGCGTGATCGCCCGGCTGGGCAAGGGGCTCGTGCTAAAGTCGACCGCGCGCAAGGGCGACTACTATGAGGTAACTACACCCTACGGCACGAAGGGCTGGATCCACCGCAACGCCATCGTCGTGAAACAGTAGCGCGGCAGGCGGCATGGATGTGTCAGGGGCACCCCGGTGTGGGTGCCCTTAGTCTTGTTCGGCAAAAGGAAATTGCAGGAGGCGACACCCACACCCGGCACAGGCGGAGCAGTCGGACGGACTGGCGCCACGGCCCGCACGGTCCACCGGCACCGGCACGGGGAGCATGTGCGAGCGGCGCCTCCTGATGTACCCATAATAGGGCCGGGCGGGCGCCGCTACATCAGATAAAAGGATTAATCGGGGTCAGCCGTGCTGCTGGCGAGACACCTCCGACACCAGCACCGGCTCGGCCCGCCGCCAGGCCGTCGCCGCCGCCTGCACCGCCCCGGACGACGCGGGCTTCGAGCCGTAGCGCGCCTCGATGTACGCCGAGGTGATGTCGGCAAGCTCGCCCTGCAGCGACGGCAGGGCCGAAGTCAGCACGCGCATATACTCGGTGGGCGTCTGCTGGGGTCTGCGGGGGTAGCCGGCCCTGCCCGCCAGCAATAGCAGCCGGGCGTACATCTGCCGCACCGTTAGAGTGCCGCTGAACTCGGGCTTGCTCCAGAGCTCGGTCATATCGTCCTCGCCCGCGCCCGCGAGGGCCGTTTCCTGTGGGCGGAAACGGGCCAGCAGCCGGGCGAAGAACTCCTTGATCTGCGCCACCAGCAGGTCAAACGAGCCGAACGACTCCCGGTCCTCTCCGTCGGGGTGGGGGATTTCGCGCCGGGTGCGCCGCAGCCACAGCACGAGAAAGTACAGCAGCGTCGCGACCACGAGCGCCGACGCCAGCCCCATGAACAGACTCTGTAACTCGATCGGGATGTTGGCCGGGCCGATGTCCTCGAACAGCTCAGGCTGCCTGCGCCGCAAAGCCTCCTCGGCCGACCCGGACGAGGGCGGCGACTGCTGCCCGCTCGGCGGTCCCATCGGGCCGAGGTCGATGTTGAACAGCGTCAGAGGCCATATCATCAAGTAGGCGATGCCGTACAGCACGAAGGCTACCACGCCGACAACGGCGGTTATGGCCTGCTGCAGCGCCGCGATCACTCCCCCGCTGCCGAACGCCTGCCCGACGGTGCCGAGCAGCAGGATCAGCCCCACGGTGACCACCAGCAGCCAGCCCCACGACCGCACCCCGCCGTCGCCCGACTCGCGCCGGATCGCGTCGCGGTTGCCCAGCGCCAGCCCCACCAGCGAGAAGGCGAAGAACCACAGCGCCACCCCGCCAAGCTCGCCCCACAGGTCGTTCACCCGGCCGAACGCGAGCAACGTCGAGAGCAGCGCAGCCGCGGCGATTGCCACCAGGCCAAAGCGAAAGGTAGCGTACACATCCGCGAAGCCGGCCCGTTCCGAGGCCCGGTAGCCGCCCAGCATCCACACCGACACCGAGATGATGATGATGTACAGCCACACCAGCAGGCTCACGAGGCTGTACGTACCGGTGAACGGCGTGAGCACCAGCCCGATTGCCAGCGACACGACGAACCCGGACGCCGCCATGATCGCCCGTATGCCGGTCTGAGAGGTGTTGGTGTTGTCGATCAGGTAGCTGGCAAGCAGCCACCCGGCGAACTCCAGCAGGCCGAGCAAGAGCGCGCCGGGCACGGGGAACGCCGTGACGGGGGACAGCACGATGCTGCTGAACAGCCAGGCCACCGTGTACACCCAGCAGGCGTCCATGCCCACAAGGCAGATGGGCAGGGCGAACTGGCTTTGTATGGTGCGTATCGAGGGTATCGTCATCTCTCGGTGCTCGCCTCTAGAACGACAGGTCCTCTATCTTGTCGGCCTTGCCCACCGCCTCGACCAGGTAGTACGTGATGCCCCGCGCGCGCAGCGCCTCGGGCGACTTCAGCTTCGCCCACTTGAGAGCGCGCTCCGATCCCGCCGTCTCGACCAGCGTAACGGGGTGGCCCGCCCGCCGTAGCGCCAGCAGCAGGTGCAGCATCTCCTCGGTAACCACGCCCGTGACCACGATGATTGTCGAGCCGCGGGGCATCATCGAGCGCTGGGCGCGGATAAGCTCTTCCATCGGCAGGCCCGACCATCCCCTGACGCGGGCCAGGCTCTCAAGGATGCGCGTAAGCTGCGAAGGGTCGCGGCTGGGGAGCAACTTCACCTGCGAGTCCGATTCGGCGGCGAAGGCGTTGACCTGCAGGCCGACCATGAAGCCCTCTTCGAGCGCGTAGTTGGCGATGGACGCCGCCACGGTGATGGTCAATTCGAGCGTCTGCGGGTCGAGGCCCTCCCACACGCGGGCGAAGGTGTCCTGGTTGCAGAATATGAAGAACTGGGGCGTGGCGGCAGGCTCGAACAGCTTGGTCTGCGGAATGGCGCGCTTGGCCGTCGCCTTCCAGTGGATGTGGCGCGGGTTGTCGCCCACGGCGTACTCGCGCACCCCGCGCAGGCGCAGCGGGTCGGTCGCCAGGGGCTGCAGCGCCTTGTAGTCACCGAAGGGCTGGCGGGCCGGGATGCCAAGCTGCCACACCGGCACGTAGCGCGGGTAGACCAGCAGCGTCTGCGGCGTGTCCAGGCGGGCCGAGCGCCGGAACAGCCCGAATATGTCGCCCGAGCGCAACTCTATCGGTCCGAACTCGTGCTCTCCCCGGGCCACGCACTGCACCGTATAGTGCTTCACCACGCGCTCGTACCAGCCGAGCGACATCACCGTGCCGAACTCGACGCTACGCGACTGCGCGTGGTAGTCGGGGCCGTGGTCGGCGATGTGCAGGCGGCCGGGGTACTGGTCGTCAATCGCGAGCCAGGGCACGGGCAGGGGCTTGTTGTTCACGAAGACGTGGGCCATGTCCACCTCTTCGCCCCAGAACGCCCGCGTGTGCGAGAAGCGCCGCTCGACCCGCAGCCCGCGCAGCGACCACTGCGCCCAGGCCCAGGCCACCAGCAGCGCCGCAGACAGCACCAGCCCGAGGCCGAACAGCGGCTGGCTGTTGAACGCCGCGCCGATCACCAGCATCGAGGCGGCGCCCCACAGCCACGCCTTCGATACCTGGCTGACGGTCATGTTGTCCGGGCGCACGTCGGCCTGCTCGGCTTCCAGCGGCCCGGTGTTGCCGGGCGCGGTGGGCGCGGGCGGAGGCACCGGTTCCTCCTTCGAGCGGAGCACCGGCTTCACGCGGGGTACTTTGACGGTGACTACTGCCAAGGCGTCCTTCCTGAACTGTAAGGCGTATGCGGGACGGCGGCGACTCTGCTAAGCGGTGGCCTCCACGGGCACTGCAACGCTCTCGGCGATCTCGCGCAGCACGGCGCTGTTGTCGCGGCCGCGCAGGCGGGTGCGCGTGCTCAGCATGATGCGGTGGCCCAGCACCGGCACGACCATGTGCTTCACGTCGTCGGGGATTGTGAAGCCGCGCCCGCGTATGGCGGCAAGGGCCTGCGCCGTCCTGTAAAG
>DASTEB010000194.1:0-7344 GCA_035710025.1 Chloroflexia bacterium | reverse complement strand
CTCTGGTGATGCTTCCCAACTTTGAGGTTGTCAGCAAGCTGCTCGGCTTCGACCAGCTATTCGACCACCTGCGCGAACAGTCACAGGCAACCGATGCAGAGATAGAGGCGTGGCAGGCAGACCTCAGGCAGCGCTCGCAGGAAGGGCGGTTCATGGTCGGCTTCACGATGTTTACCGCAACGGGGCACAAGCCCTTATAGAAAGGAGAAGCGCAATGGCAAACAGGGACAACAAAAGCATGGAACAGACTCGACGCAAAGGGCCCTTCCGGGCAAGGCTCGCCGCGGTGACGGGCGCGGCGGCGGTCGGTGCGCTCGCGGCGGGGGCAGTAGCCCTGGGCAACCTCGCCATCAACAACATGGCCATCCGCAAACTCGCCATCGAAGAGCTTGAGGTGGGGCACCTGAAGGTGCGCAAGCTCGACGTGCAGGAGGACTAGACGGCCATGCTCGAGGGCAAGCGGGTAGTGCTGGGGGTGACGGGCGGCATCGCCGCGTACAAGGCGGCCGACCTCGCCTCCAAATTGGTGCAGGCGGGCGCCGTGGTCGACGTGATCATGACGGGGGCGGCGCAGAAGTTCGTCACGCCGCTGACTTTCAGCGCGCTCACCCACCGCCCGGTGCGCACCGACGTGTTCGCCGATTGGCTGGGCGAGGACACCGGGCACGTCGGCCTGGCGCACAACGCCGACATCCTGGTCGTTGCTCCCGCGACTGCTCACACTATCGCCCGCCTTGCCCTCGGGCTGTCCGACGACCTCCTTAGCGCGGTCTACCTGTCAACCCGCGCCCCGGTGCTGATCGTGCCCGCCATGGAGTCTGGGATGTACCAACACCCGGCCACACAGGAACACCTCGACACCCTGCGCCGCCGGGGTGCCGTCGTGATGGAGCCGGGCGAGGGCCACCTTGCCTCGGGCGCGAGCGGCGTGGGGCGGATGCCCGAGGTGCCAGAGATCGTCGCCGCTATCCAGCGCACGCTGGGCAGGGACGGTCTGCTGGCGGGCAGGCGCGTGGTGGTCACGGCCGGCGGAACACAGGAGCCGATAGACCCGGTTCGTTTCGTGGGCAACGGCTCGTCGGGCAAGATGGGCTATGCCATCGCGGAAGAAGCATCCTACGCCGGGGCCGACGTGACACTCATCAGCGGCCCGGTTGCCCTGCAGCCGCCGCACGGCGTGGCATTCGTGCGCGTAACTACTGCCCTCAGCATGGAGGCCGCCGTGCGCGAGGCGTTGCAAGAGGCCGACGCGCTGGTCATGGCCGCGGCCGTGGCCGACTACGCGCCCGCCGAGGTATCCGAGCAGAAGATCAAGAAGACGGGCGACACTCTGAACCTGACGCTCAAGCGCAACCCCGACATCCTGGGCAACCTTGCCGAAGTGGACCTGCCGGGGCTGGTGCGCGTGGGCTTCGCCGCCGAAACGCAGGACCTCGTGCGCAACGCGCGAGACAAGCTGGAGAAGAAGCGTCTTGACATGATCGTGGCGAACGACGCGGTCGCCAGCATCGGCTCTGACGAGAGCGCGCTAACACTCCTCCGGCGCGACGGCACGGCCGAAGAGCTGCCCCCGATGCCCAAGCGCGAGAGCGCCCGCGTGATCGTGCAGCGCATCGCGGAATTGCTCGGGCCATCCCAAAAGTACTAACATATGGCGCAGGATTCCCCATAACAAAGCACCTTTCTCTCCGTTGTATAAGGTAGTCTCGAAGGGATTTCCAACGCAAAGAGACGGACGTGCCGGACACTCACGTTGTGCGCCACGGCATCGCGCCGCACGCCACACGGGCGGTCCGGCGAAAATTATAGTATATAGTTCCAGGTATCATTTCATATTCTTGCGGAGTCGACGCGGCCATGCGGACCGAAGAGCTACTTGAACAATGCATGCAGGCGCTGTCCAGCGGGCAGGAATTGCCGCCCGAGCTGGCGCGCTACCTTGCACGCCACCCCGAACAGCGCGCCGAGGTCGAGGACATGCTGTTCGTGGCCCAGCGCGTGTCGCACCAGCCGTCTGCCCAACTGAGTAACGAGCGTAAGGCCGCCATGCAGGACAGGCTGGCGGCCAGGCTGGGTTTCGACCCGGCATCACTTCCCAGGCCGGGCACCGAGCCGCTGCACGCGGAGCACGCCGAGCCCGAGCAGGCCGAGGACAAGAAACCTATCTTCAGCATCGGCCGGATGTCGGTAACCAGGCTGCGCTACGCACCGCCCCCCGGCCCGGTCGAGGACGAGGCATCGGCGCGCATCACCGCCGCCTTCCGCGACCTCACCCCCGACGACATCCACCGCTACATAGGCGCCCGCGGCATGGACTACCTGTACTACCGCCAGCGCTTCCCCCAGTGGGAGATAGTGTTCGCCTGCATCGCCTTCGTCCTCCGCGGCTTCAAGCGCCTGGAGAAACTCGCCAACCTCAGCTCGCTTTGACGGTTGAACACTAACACGCAAAGCTTTTGTGGGTATTAGCCACGAAGAACACGAAATTTCACGAAGATCACGAAGAATAGATTGGGGCATGGCAACCAGGCTAACCTGACGACCATGCCCCAACTATTTTCTCTGCGTTATCTCTGCGCTCTCTGCGTCTCTGCGGTTCAACAATAAAACCTTTGCGTCTTTGTGTGAAACCAATATAATAGGCTCGCGCTATGTCTTTCGCCTTTACTATTGACGACCTGCCGCCCCTGCTTGTGATGCTGGTGCTGGCCGCCGTGCTCGGGTGGTTCGCCGACCTGTTCGCGGGCGGGCGGGTGCCGCTGGGCTTCTTCGGCTCGGTGCTGTTCGGCCTGCTCGGCGCGTGGGTGGCGACCAGGGTCGTGCGCCCTCTTATCCCGTGGGAGCTACCCAAAGAGCCTATCTTCGACGGCGTGATGCTCGTTACCGCGGGTATCGGCGCGTTCGCCTTCTCCCTCTTCTGGTGCATCCTGGCGACCCGCATGACCCGGCGGTAAGCCCCCGCCCGGCGCGGGCATATTGTGGCCCCACCGCGCCCTTTCTGTTATCCTCTACGCATGGAGAGCCAGGACACCCCGACCACTACCGCGCCTGCCCACGCCGAGCCGCCCGATAGCCCCGCAGGACGCGGAATCTGGTCGACGCGCCTGCGCCTGCCCGGCGACCTCGAGATAACCTTCCCGCAGATGCTGATCGTGTCGGGCATCGTGTTCTACACGCTCGCCATGCCGGGCGACTTCAAGTTCAAGCTCGACGCGGCGGGCTTCGGGGTATGCCACCAGATTCACACCCACTCCTTCACCATCGGCGGGCACCAGCTTCCCCTTTGCGCCCGCTGCACCGGCATCTATCTCGGCGCGATAGTGGGGCTGATGCTGCTGTCGCGGCTGCGCAGCCGCTCGATACGGCTGCCCTCCGGGGCGATGATCCCGGTGCTCGGCCTGTTCTTCGTCGCGATGGTGGCCGACGGGCTGAACTCGACCGCCCAGGCCATAGCCCCGCCGGGCCTGTGGGACACGAACAACATTACCCGCATCGTGACGGGCGCGCTGTCGGGCCTGTCGGTGGCGTTCTTCTTCTTCCCCGTGTTCAACATGAGCCTGTGGCAGCGCGAGGCCCGCAGCCGCGAGAGCGTGCTCGACCACCCCTTCCAACTGCTCGGATACCTGCTCGCGGCGGGCCTTGCGGTTGCCCTCGTGATTGACGGGGGGTCTTGGCTGTACTGGCCCATCGCGCTGCTGAGCACAGCGGGCGCGCTCGCCCTGCTGACGATGGCCAACACGATGCTGGTGCTCATGGCCGCCCGCCGCGAGGCCGCGGCCCGCACCGTATCGCAGGTAGTCACGCCGGTTCTGCTCGGCTTCGCCATCACGCTTGTGATGCTCACGCTGCTCGCGCTGCTGCGCACCTCGCTTGCCCCCAGCATCGTCGCATCGGGCAACCCGCTGAACCTGCCGCTGGCCCCCGGCCTGCCGTGATGAGCGACGACCCGGAGAACGACAACACAACCCCACAGCCTCCCGAGCGCCCCATCGGCATGGAGCCGCTCCAGCGGCCGCCCGAACCTACCTGGGCCGGGGTGCCGGTGTGGGCCTGGGCCGCGATCGGCGTGCTGATCCTGGGCAGTGCGATCTACGTCGGCATCATGATCGCGCTCGGTATCGGCACGGGCGACCCACCCGAGGCCACGCCCGCCGCGGGCGACCCTCGGTCCGCCGACCTGTTCGTCGCGAGCTTCTATGACGCCCTTTCCTTCCACGATTACGTATATGCATCGACACTGGTGGGCCAACCCCTGGCCGAACGCTTCGACGCAGTCGAGCTGCGCGCACGCTGGGAGGCGTTCGAGGCCGAGGCGGGCCGCGTGGTCGTGCTCGCCCCCGAGAGCGCGGGCGAGAACACGGTAGTGCAGCGGCTTCGCACCGGGGACGGCGTCACCTTCGAGATGCGAGTGACGGTGGAGCGGGTGGGCGGCGAGTGGAGGATAGTGGCCGCCGAGCCTGACCTCGTGCCCACCCGCTAAACGGCTCACGCTTTATTAACCGGCAGCCCTGTGATACACTTGGCGCACGCGACGCCTACGCCGCAGCCCCGCTTGCTGAGGACCGGCGCACGAGAGGAGGAAGGCACATGGACAGTAGTGCAGGCTCCACGGGCGGCACGCCCGAACGTCCACGCGACGACACCACGCCCCGCGACGACAGCGCCCTGACCGGCGGCACGGACCCCGGCAGGCCAGGCGGCAGCGCCCCGGGCGGCGAAGGCGAGTCGGGCGCGCCGTCCGGCCCCTACATGGGCGGCAGCGGGAGCGGAAGCGGCGAAACGCCCGGCGGAGAGGAAGGCGCGCTCTACCGCCCGGCCTACGGCGAGACGGGCAGCGATACAGGCGCGACCTCCTCGGGGTTCGGTGCGGGCGGAGGCTACACCAGCAGCGGCGCGGCGCAACCCGATGCGCTTTCGGGAGGCACCGGCCCTACTCCTGCGCCGGGCGAAGGTGGAGCTAGGGCGTACAGCACGCCCGGCGAGAGGCCCACCCCTCCCTACGGCGAGGCGACCTACACGCCGTACACTCCACCCCCCGCACCACCGCCCACGACCCCGAGCGAGTACGGCTCGATAGGCGAGAGCGCGCGGGCCTCCCAGCCCCCGTACACCCCGCCGGGAGAGCCTACCCGGGCCATGCCGCCCGACGCGGCCATGGGCACGGGCACACCTTCATACAGCACAGCGGGCACTCCCGGCGTTCCAGGCACCCCGGGTGTACCGGGTGTACCGGGCACTCCCGGGGTTCCGGGCGTTCCGGGCACCCCGGGTGTACCGCCTCAGGGTTACACTCCGCCCCCCGGCCAGTACCAGCAAGGGTATCCACAGCAGCCGCCCCAGTACGGCCAGCAGGGCTACCCGCCGCCCGGGTATCCCCAGCAGGGTTACCCGCAGCAAGGTTACCCCCAGCAGCCGGGAGGATATGCCGCACCGCCACCGACGTATACACAGGCCCCACCCGCCGAGAAGAAGGGAGGAGTTCCCGCCATCGTGTGGATCATCGGCGGCGTGCTCATCGCCACGATCATAGGGTGCGTAATCGTTGCCTTGATGGTCGGCTCGTTCTTCAACCGCGTGGGATCCACAATCGAGCAAGGATTCGGGGAAGCAGGCCCCAATTTCGCGGCCATCGGTTTTACTGCGGCCATGACGTTTGGCCAGTACAGCGACGCGCACAACTACCTCGGCGGCGACCTCGCCACCCGCTGGAGCGCGAGCACGCTCGAGCAGCGCTGGGAGGAACTCTCCAGCGACGGCACCAGCCTGGGTGTTGAGAATCAACTGGGAAATCCCAGGTCGCTGGGCAACAACCGCACCAGCGTCGACTGGGTGATAACCACGCCCCAGGGCGACGAGACCGTAGAGCTGATCATCGAGCAACAGGGCGAAGATTGGAAGATAGTCGAGGCCCAACCCGACCTGCTGCCCTAGCGGCGGGGCTGACGGTGAGCGCACTGGCAGATACGTGGGGGCGAGAGGTATTCCGCCCCCGCTTTCGCGCACGGCCCCCGAAACCCACGGGCGCGCTCGTGCGTAGTGTACAGCGGAACGACGGGCGCGCATGACCTGGCTGCGGGAAGCGCGACCCGGAACGCTGGCCGGGCTGGCCGGGATGCCGGTCATCGCGGGGCTGTACGTAGCCCACGCCCTCCTCGTCGCGAGCGGGGGCAGCGGGCTTTCGGCGGTCTGGCTCGCGCTGCTGGCGCTCCCCGGCGTGGTGGCGGCGCACCTGTCGAGACGGCAGGGCACTCCCGAGCAGGCAGGGGCCGAGGGCGTGCGGGGCGGGCTGCTCGCGGGGCACTTCGCCGTGACGCTGCAATTGAGCGTGCTGGCGATAGCCGTGGCGCGGGTCGACTGGCAGCGGTACGCCGCGCAAGTAGGCGAGAGCATCGCCTATGGCGTGCGCGACAGCGCCCTCCCCGCGGCCGCCGTTACAGCCGCGCTGCTCGTTCCGTTAACCTATGTAGGCTGCGCGGGGGCCGCTTGGCTCGGCGCGGCCGTGTATTCGGCGCTAGTAAGGAGAAACGCGGGACAGGAGCAGCAGGAGCATAGCGAAGGCGAGAGACGCGAGGCGTGAGGCGTGAGGCGTGATGCGTGACCTTACCCTTAGCGGGTAGTGCGGAGTAAGCATCGGTGTTCCGGCGCACTCACTCGCCACTCATCACTCGTCACTGCCCACTGCTCTGACGCATCCCCATGGACGTAATCACTACAATCCTATCCGGGTTCGGGCTGGCTGCGCCCGCCGGGTTGAACGCGTGGCTGCCCCTGTTCATCACGGGCCTGGCTCACCGCTTCGAGCTTGTCAAGCTGACCTCGCCGTTCGACCTGCTGGGCAACACGTGGGTGCTGGTCGTGCTGGGCGTGCTGCTCACCATCGAGGTGTTCGCCGACAAGATCCCGGCGGTCGACTCGATCAACGACGTGATCCACACCTTTATCCGGCCTGCCGCGGGCGGCGTGCTTTTCGCCGCGCAGACCGGCGCGATCGACGGCATGGACCCGGTGTTCGCCTTCATCCTCGGCGCGGTGTCGGCGGGCGGCGTGCACGCGGTCAAGGCGGCGGGGCGTCCGCTGGTCACAGCAACCACGGGGGGCATCGGCAACCCGCTGGTCAGCCTGATCGAAGACATTATCGCGGGCGTAAGCACCATACTGGCGCTGATCGTGCCGGTGGTAGCGGCCGTTATCATGCTAATCATCTTGATCGTGGCCGGCTGGCAGGTGTGGCGCTGGCGCGAGCGCCGCAAGCGCCGCCGGGAGATGGAAAGCGGGTTGTGACGCGGGCGGCGCGTCCGCCACACACCCATCGGCCCAAAGCCTGCGTAGCAGGCGTAAGAGAGT
>DASTEB010000193.1:0-2098 GCA_035710025.1 Chloroflexia bacterium | reverse complement strand
TACACGATCCGCACCAGCAACCTGGGCATCGGTCTCGACACCTACATGTACCTGTTCGACACCGACGCCGCCACCATCCTTGCGCAGAACGACGACGGCGGCGAGGGCGTATCGTCGCGCATCGACTTCTACCCGCAGCGCGACGACTGGTACTTCGCGCAGGTGAAGAACGCGGGCGACCTCGGCCTGCCCGACATGTTCTACGAGCTCAGCCTGGCGGTTGTGCCGGGCGTGCCGCAGCCGCCCGGAACGGCCACGGCCATCATCGCGCCGCCCGTGACGGTGACGGCGGCACCAGGAGGTGGCCGCACTCCCACCACGGTAGTGCAGCCGACGCGTCCGCCGGTGCCCACGCCGACTCAGGGAGCTGTCCAGCCGACACCGGCGGCAGCGACCACACCTCCCAGTGAGGTGCCGCCCACCGAGGCCCCGCCAGCCGTCGAGGAGGAGCCACCGGTCGTCGAGGAAGAGACGCCCGTCGTACCCGGCGTGCCGGTAACGGGCGGCCGGCTGCCCGAACCGGAGCGTGAAGTTGCCGCCGCTGCGCCCAAGGCCCCTGAGCCTGCCGCGCCCCTTGAGCGGTTCGCGCCGGTACTGTTCCGCATCTTCTACGACCGCAACCAGGACGACAGGTTCAGCCGGGGTGAGGGCATTCGAGGTATCTCCGTGTACCTGCGGGATGCCGAAGCCAACTCCGAGACCGCAACGCTCGTCACGAGCGCGACAGGCGACGGCCGCGTGACGGTGCCCGTCCGGCCGCAGCGCGTTTACGTGCCCTATCTTGGCATAAACATGCCGCTGGCCGCGTTCCCCGAGCGTGAGCTTCACTCGCTGTGGCTCCCACCGGTACAGCTTCCCGACCGGGTGCCCTAGGAGCACCTATCGGGGGAGGCTAGATGCCCCGGCAGCCGGAATGCCGTATAATTGTATGCGGACAATACTGCTTTAGAGGCTTTACTTCATGACAGATGACCAGGGTCGTCACGACGCCGACCATGAAGCGCCCGACCGGCACGCCGCGGGCGACGTAAGCACCACAGGACACTCAAGCCATGACGTTCACGCTACCGACGCCCACGGTGGCCACGGAGGGCACGGCGACGACGCAGCCTCGGAAGTATCCACGCTCGTTCCGGTTACATGGCGCCAGCTGGTTTTCCCGCTGCTGATCCTGCTCCTCGTTGGCATCCTGTTGTGGGGGCCGGTCGCGGGCGCATTCTCGCCGACGCCTCCCGCGCCGCCCACAAACGAACAGCGCGAGTCGAGCGAAGACCACGGCTCGGTGCTGCCGACCCAGACCATCGCCCAATCCACGCCCACGGAGGTGGCCTTGGTAGTGGCGCCCACAAGTACCTCACCGCCCCCCAGCGCGACGTCCCCACCCTCACCGACAACCGGCCCACGAGTCGACACCAGAGCGATCGCCACCCAAACGGCGGTCGCTTTGTTAGGTGAGCAGGGCGTCGCTGCCCGCGCGCCCATCAGACTGGAGTTCGGGGGCGCGACGTTCGAGGTCGAACGCGGCACCGGGCTGTTGCCCGACTGGACGCCGCCTGCCGTCGAGGGACGCGCCACCTGGATACAGGGCACCTACGCCAACCACATCATCTATCTCCCTTACAACGATGCCGGCGCTGCTCTGTTCGCCGCGGCGAAGTCGGGCGACATCATCAAGCTTGGGATGGACACAGGGCAGACGTTCGAGTTCGCGGTTACACGCTCCGAACGCGCCATCAACGGCCCGCCCACGTCGGCCGAGGAGTTCACCGTCACGACCGCAATGGCCCAGGACCACGCCGGTGTAACGCTTTTCCTGGTGGGTGACCCCGCGCCCGACCGTGCAGTCGTGCAGGCCGACTTCACAGGCAACATACAGTAGGAGTTCCTCAGAATGGCCGCAAACGGCGGCTCACCCTCTTCCACACCGGTCTCGCCCGGGCAGACGTTCCTGTTCCTCGGGGACCATACCTCCCCGGACGCTCCCGGCTACGTGGACCTTGTCCGCGAGATCTTGCAGCGGTTTCACCCCGAGCTGGGGCTGCGGCTCATCACGGCGGGCGCGCCCGGGCAGTCGGCCGCCGGTCTTGTATCGCCCGAG
>DASTEB010000192.1:0-3306 GCA_035710025.1 Chloroflexia bacterium | reverse complement strand
TGAGCACAGTTCGGGTCTTCATGTGGTCTCTCCTTTTGGGTCCCTTATTGGGGTAGTTTTTGTAGTATTTTCCGTGTCTGGTTTGAGTGGGGCTGGGGAAGTGTACGTATGTCTTATACGTTTGTATAACTATACATCCGTGTTATACATTTGTCAAGGACGTTTGTATAGATCCGTGGTATAATGGCCGCATGGGACATCGAGAAGACCTGCTTGCGGGGGCGAAGCGCTGCCTGTACGAGAAGGGGTACGAGCGCACCACCGCGCGCGACATAGTGGCGGCGTCAGGCACGAACCTGGCCTCCATCGGCTATCACTTCGGGTCGAAGGAGGCGCTGCTCAACGCGGCGATGATCGAGGCGATAGAGGAGTGGGGCGACGAATTGCAGCGCGCCCTCACGCTCGACCTCGAGCCCGGCGCGGCCCCCCTGGAGCGCTTCGCGGCCATCTGGGAGCGCATAATCGAGTCGTTCGACACGCACCGGCAGCTGTGGAAGGCCACGTACGAGGCCATGACGGTTGCCGAGCGCTCCCCCGAGGTGCGCGCATTCCTGTCGGATGCCATGCAGCAGGGGCGCATGGGGCTGGCCGCCCTGTTCCACGACGTCGACCCGGAGGCCGACGAGAAACTGGCGGCCACGGTCGGCTCGTTCTACCAGGCGCTGCTCAGCGGCGTTTGGGTGCAGTGGATGGTGGACCCCCGGCGCTCGCCCTCCGGCCGCGATCTGGCCGACGCGCTGCGGGCTTTAATGACCGGCATGGAGCCTTCAAAGGCAGCCGGGAAGGGCCGCGACTGAGGGGAGCGGGGAATCGCCGGCCAATTGGAGTGCGCCCGCAGTTCGCCGGTGCTACTCTCCCGCCCGCGAGCGCTCCTCTTCCCCGCGCCGCCGCTGGATCTCGCGAAGCTGCCTCACCCTCGGTACATCCTTTGGGCGGCGGGGGAGGGTCAGTGCGGCGAGCAGTTCGTCTATGTGGACGACGAGGATGTCGTGCCCGTGGGCGGTCATGGGAACGGCGCGCTTGACGAGCGTATCGTAGGTGCCGCTCAGGTCGGGCACCACGTCGAAGTTGCCCAGTCGCGAGCGGAAGAGGTGGTCGAACGTATCGGGGTCCTCGGGATCGGGCCGCCAGTTTGCGCGTTCGGCCACCCGTTCGGGCGTGGCCTCGTCGGCCGCCCACTTCCTCTCCCCGTCGGCCTGCACCTCCCAGTGGCCGAACGGTTCGTCGGGGTCGAGGCCGGCCTCTATCTCCACCAGCAGGTCAGCCAGGCGGCGCAGGTTGCCGGGGTCGAGCGCCGGGGTGATGTCGAAGTCGCCGGGGCGGCCGGTGTCTACGCCATACACTTGCGCGGCTACCGACCCCACCAGCACGTAGCGCACGCCGTGCCTGTCGAGGGCGTCGAGCAGCGCGGGGATGTCGGGCGGGCGGTTGGGGTGTGCGGCGTGAGGCATGCGGCTCCTTTCGCCCGGCGGCTACCGGTCTAATTGCTCGTGCACCAGCGATATCACCTGAGCCTGGGCCGCCGGGTCGCGCACCAGGTCGAGACGGTCGGTATCGAGGGTGAGCATGGGGGCGCGGTCGAAGCGCGAGAAGTGGGCCTCGTACCGCCGGGCAAGCTCGGCGATGTAGTCGCGCTCCATCTGGCGCTCGAACGAGCGGTCGCGCTGGTAGATGCGCTGCATGAGCGTGTCTACCTCGGCGCGCAGGTACACCACGAGGTCGGGCCGGGTGACTTTCTCGGACAGCGCCTCGTACAGTTGCTCGAACAGGGCCCACTCGTCGCCCGCCAGGTTCATCTGCGCGAAGATGTGGGTCTTGGCGAACATGTAGTCGGTCACGAGGTGGCCCGCGGCGATGGCGGGCATTACCTCGGCCTGCTGCTGGCGGTAGCGGTTGAGCAGGAAGAAGGTCTCGGTCTGGAAGGCGTAGCGGGCGCGGTCGGTGTAGAAGGGGCCAAGAAAAGGGTTCTCCTCGAAGCGCTCGAACAGCACCGGCATCCCCAGCCGCTCGGACACGAGCCGGGCCATGGTGGTCTTGCCCACCCCTATCACTCCCTCGACGGCGACGTAGCTCATGGGGGCTATTATACCGCGCTCGGCACGGTCGCGGCTTGCGTGTTCTACGCCTGCGCGGGGATCTTCGAGGTGGATTGGCGCACGATCAGCTCGGCGTCGTATACGCGGTGCATGGGCGAGGTATGCCGCCGGTTGAGCATCTCCATGACCATCGCCGCGGCGTCGCTTGCCATGTCGACCAGCGGCAGGCGGAAGGTGGTGAGCGGAGGGTCCACATAGCGCGCCATCTCGAGGTCGTCGTGCCCGATCACCGCCACGTCCTCCGGGATGCGGAGGCCAGCGGCCTTGATCGCGGGCAGCGCGCCGAAGGCCATGATGTCGCCCACGGCAAACAGCGCGTCGAAGCGCCCACCGCCGCGCAGGTACCGCTCGACGGCGCGGTAGCCGTCCTCCTGGCTGAACGAGTCGCCCACAAGCTCGACTATCTCGTCTCGCGGCAGGCCCGCTTTCGCCAGCGCCTGCAGATAGCCTTCCTGGCGCTCGCGCCTCACCTGGGTCTGGTCGGCCGGGACGAGCACCGCGGGACGGCGCCTCCCCGCCGCCAGGAAAAGCTCGGCGGCCTGCGCGCCCACCTCGCGGGGGCGGCTCGACACCCAGCTTTGCCCCTCCACCTCGCGCAGGAACACGACGATGGGCAGGGGCACTCCCACGCTCGCCAGATATTCGTCGTCTTCAGGCGCGGTGTTGGCCACGATCGCCCCGTTGAAGCGCGTGCCGTCGAGCAGGCCCGGCAACTCGGCAACGTGCCCGCGGCGGAACGTCTCGATGGTCAGCTGGATGGGCTGCTCGGCGCGGGCCGCGAACTGCTGCACGCCGCGCACCACCATACCGAGCAGGTCCATCGAGGTCTCGAGCGAGGTGGCGATCGCGAGGTAGATGCTGCGGTCGCTGCGCCCGCCCGCCCGCAGCCGCCGCGCGGCGATGTTGGGCTGGTAGCCAAGCTCGCGCACGGCGGCCCACACACGGCGCTGCACGTCGGGGGAGATGCGCGCTTCCTCGGCCTTGTTGTTCAGTACGGCGGACACCGCGGACACTGAAATGCCCACGCGCTCCGCAATGTCCACCAGGCGTACCGTCTCGTGAGACATGCGTCTCCTCTGCTCCCGTTAGTTGGCCCCGCCGCCACGGCGGCAGACCTTGCGGGAGGTCGCATCGAATGCCGGTCTTGTGACTAGGAGGCGCCCTTCGCGACCGCCGGACGCTTGACCTCGAGGGCTTTCAGGCGCGGCAG
>DASTEB010000191.1:0-13557 GCA_035710025.1 Chloroflexia bacterium | reverse complement strand
GTACACCACGGAGTCTAGCTCGCGCACCGCGTCGTGGAAGTCGAGGTGGCCGGGGGTGGGCACCCACCAGGGCAAGAACGGCAGGTAGAACTGCTCGGTCATGCGGCGCTGGGCGCGGGTGAGCGCGTCGCCCACCTGGTCCACCTCTCCGCCCATGTCGCGCCCGAACAGGGCCATGCCCACGATTTGCAGCGTCAGGTGGTGCATCTCGACCGACACGTCAACCGGGCGGCGCCGCGCCTCGGCGCGCTTCCAGCGCTCGGCCAGCATCCGCACGGTGTTGTCCACCATCATCGTTCCGAAGCCCGCGAGGCGCTGGCGGTGGAAGGCGGGCTGCATCAGCCGCCGCTGGGTCAGCCACGAGTCGCCTTCGTTGGTCAGCAGGCCGTTGCCCAGCGCCGCCTTGAGCAGGTTGTAGTCAATCACGTCCTTCGTGTAGTTCTTGTTGTTCTCCTGCAGGACGCGCTTCACGCCTGACGGGTGGCTCACCAGGTAGTGGTCCCACAGCAGCAGGCGCATGCGGGCCACGTCGCCGTACTTGCTCGCCCTGAGCATGAACCCGAGCGAGTCGCGCTGCATCTGGCGCACGCTGCCGATAACGGGCGCGCCCTTTGGGCCTCTGGCTATCTTCGTGGTCTGTGGTGTCGCCGGTGTCGCCGGTGTCGCGGGAGTACCGGTCGCCCGGGCGGGCCGGGCGGCTGTTGCCGTTGCCATATCGTTTGTTCTCCTGTTCTCCACTCTGTGATGTTGTCGTCTGAAATAACTGACCCGCCGGTCAGTTATTGGCACTGTATAGGTCCGGCCGCGCCCCGTCAAGGGACTTTCGGCCTAGCGTAATGGCGCGGCCCGCGCACCGTAAAGTACTATTCCTGCCACGCGCAACCGGCCATATAATGGCGGTGGTGTTCTCATCACAGGCGGTAGTGCCTGCCCACGAAGAGGAGGGTAAATCGCACATGAAAAGGTTGTTGAGCGTGGCCGCTGCCCTCGTGCTGGTGGCCACCGGCTACATGATGGGCAGCGCGGACGTGCTGCGCGGCGTCGCCGGCCCGCTTGCCCAGGGCAACTGCCAGACGTTCCCCGAGACGAGACAGGCCGTATGCGGGCGCTTCCTGCAGTACTGGCAGCAGAATGGCGGGTTGGCCCAGCAGGGCTTCCCCATCAGCGCGGAGTTCCAGGAGAAGAGCGACCTGGACGGCAAGACCTACACGGTGCAGTACTTCGAGCGCGCCGTGTTCGAGCACCACCCCGAGAACCAGCCGCCATACGACGTGCTGCTCTCCCAGCTTGGCCTGTTCCGCTGGCGCGACAAATACGGCGGGCAGCAGCCGCCCGGCCCCGGCCAGCCACCTCCCGCGCCTCCCACGGCCACCAGCGAGCCTCTCACGCCCATCTTCGCCGAGATCGGCGACCGCGTCAGGCGTAACGGCGTGGTATTCGCCGTCATCCGGCTCGACCAGCAGCCCAGGCGCCTCGACGTGATCTGGACTGTGAAAAACGAGACCGGCGGGCCTATCACCTTCGTGCTGCGCAACTCGGACCAGCGCCTGCTGAACGACGCCGACCAGCCTTTCTCGCTTATCGACCCCGAAGGGGTGAAGACGCTGCAGCTGGCGAACGGGCAGGAAGCCACCGTGGGCACAAGCTGGAGCGGGCGCATAGCCGCCGACGCCAGCCACGTCACCTACGTGGCCGACAACATGTCCTACATTGGGGGCGTGCGCATACGCATCCCGGCCCCGCCGCCGTTGGAGCCGTAGCCTGGCCCCATAGCAAGGGCGCAAGGGGAGGCGCGCCGGCCTCCCCTGTTCGCGTCCCGGGGCGGAGGCTTTCGAGGCAACCGCCCAACTAAGGCCGCTTCACAATCCAATTTTAATACTACGCCCGGTTGGGCTATTGACAACGCGTGAATCCGGTAGTACTATGTGCCAATCAACCTCGCACCTGTATGACTCCCTGCACGGTTACCCAGGTCCAGGTAACCGACCCTGCCGGCGTTCCCCACACCGGCGCGGCGTGATTGCCCGTATACAGTTCGAGGCACTGACTGGCCGGCTATTGATAAGCGTACCAGCATTCGTCTCCGGGTTATCCGCCTTTCTATTCTCCGGAATGGTCAACGCAACATACCGGTGCAACTGCCTAACCCGCCTGGTTTCCGTCCCACCTTCATTTCAGGCTCATAGTCCCGCACAAGAGTAACCGACGCTCTCGGATCACCTCTAAAGGCGAATTCATCAGCGCTGGGCTAGCTTTGTGTCCCATGGCGCACGCCGCGGCCTTCCGCTTCAGGCCGCACCGCGGCTAACCATGGATTCATCCCTGCGCCAGGCCAACCTGTAGCCGTTGCAACACCGCGATGGGAAAGGAGGGGAAGTAGCGTAGTCCGCGAGGAAGGGCCTCCCGGCTCCGGCCGCAGACCCAGGCCTCGACGATCACACACATTGCTCGCGGGGCGCCGCGACCACCAGCCCCCGGGCCAATGAAGCACACGCGAAATGCCAATCGAGGAGGATCAGGATGAAAAAACGGTTGAAGTACATTGCCCCCACGATAGTGGCGCTGCTGCTGTTGGCGAATATACACGTCTACACGGCGCGCGCCCACAACTGGGGCAGTTATCACTGGGATAAGGGCGGCTCGGCCATCTACATCTACCAGTACAACTACGCTGCCTACTGGAACGAGGCCGAACTGGCTCGCCAGCAGGCGTGGAACACTGTCTGGATCCTGTACAACTATGCCGTCAACTCTCACACAAACGTCAGCGTGTATGACGGCAACTTCGGCAACACGGGCTGGGGAGGTCTTGCCTCTCTGGAGGACCTGAACTGGGACTGGGGCTGCTGGTGCTACCGGCATATCGGGCACGGCCACGCACGCGTGAACATGTACTACGGCTACGGGGCGTGGAGCAGACAGTTCATCTTTTGCCAGGAAGTCTTCCACACGTACGGCTTCGACCATGACAACAGCGGAGGCTGCATGGACTACGCCGGCACGTTCAACGGCTTGAACTCGCACAACAACAACGACTTCTACAACCGCTACCGGAACCACTAAGGCGACGGCCAAGCGATGGCAAACGATGCAAAGCGATGGCACAGGCTAAGTGCCTGTACCGGTCTGTTTCACGCTGAGGAGAGATCACTATGAAAAAACACTTCTGGTGGGTAACGGCCGTAGCGCTGGTTCTCGCGCTGGTCGGCCAGTTCCTCGTGTACTACAACCAAAAGCCCATGATCGCCGCCCATGCCTCGTGGGCATTCCAGCCGAACAGCTTCCAGGAGGTCGTGAACGAGGCCCGCACGATCGTCACCGGGCGGGTGGAGTCGGTCCAGAAAGGCCCGGATATCGTAGTGGAAGCCAAGGGCGAGCCTACCGGCCAGGATGTCATCCCGACCGAGCAGATTACCTTCCGCGTCAACAGCGCGCAGAAGGGTAATGTTGGCCGCGACCAGGTACTCACCGTCTTCCGCACGGGCGGCGAGGTCACAATCCCGCAAGGCCCGGCGCAGGGCAGCATCGCTCCCGGCCCCGAGACCTCTCAACGGGCCACCGGCCCAGAAGCTGCTCAAGGCCAGAAGGGCGACCCTAACGGTCCCGCCCCCGAGCAGCCTGCCGCCGCAGCCGACCCGAACCGCCCGGCAACGGCACAGGTGAAGGTCTTCCTCCTGGCCGAGGATCCGGCATACCAGGTCGGACAGACCTACATGCTCGCCCTGACCGAAGGGCCCAACAACACGCACCGACCCGTCGCTCCCGAGGGCCGCCTCATGGTCAACGCCGACGGCTCGGTTAGCACGCCCGCCGACAGCGAAGTAGGCCAGGGCCTCAACGGCCGCCAGCTTGCCCAGCTGCAGGCCGCCGCCCAGGGCCGCGAGAACATCCCTCCGCCCGCGGGCGCCAAGCGCCGTGTCTCGACCGGCGGCAATGAGCCTTCGGTCGGCATGCCGACCACCGGCCACGGCCACGACATCGACAACGGCCCTCCGTACACGCTCTACGCGGCTATCGCCATGGCCTGCATGGCGGTGGCGTACGGCGTCGTGACTCGCCTCCGCACCCGCAAGGTGCGCGAGGAAGGCAACCGAGGTCCGGGGCAGCAGAGCAATCCGTGCGCCCCGGACCTAAGCACCACCACGCGGGAGACCGCCGCACGCGACCAACAGCGGCGGTCTCCCGGCGAGTGCGAAACCGCACGTGCGGGCAGACCCAGTTGAGCGCCGCCGGGTCGAAGCGCGACAGGCCGGGCGCTTGCGGCTTCCCCTGCACAGACCACAGCCCTTTGTGATACACTCGCATACACCTGCCTCGTCCCGGCATGCCGGGCCGCGAGGCGCACGCCCACCAACTTGCCCCGCTACGTAACAAAGCGCAACACCCAGACCAGGAGGGCTACTCTATGTCCCAGACACCGCACCCAGGCTCTCGCCGGTACCTCACCGGTATCGTGGCTGCGCTCGCCCTGCTGCTCTCCCTCGTGCTCGCGGGCTGCGGCGCGGGGACCCAGCCCCAGCCGACCACGCCCCCCTCGCCCACCCAGGACACGGGCGGCACCGGGGCCGCCACGGCCACCGCCCCCGGCGGAAGCGGAGGTACGGGCAACATCGACAGCACGCAGGCCATGGTTGACGCGCTCACCAACGCGGGCGTGACGGTCACTCCCACGGGGCCTATCGAGCAGCCGTTCTTCTCGGAGAAAGGCTCGAGCTACGAAGCGGGCAACGGCTACCTGCAGATATTCGAGTACACCGACGCGGCCGCGGCCGGCAGCGACGCCGCCAAGATCAAGCCGGACGGCACCATCGAGGGCTACTCCATACACTGGGTGGCAAGCCCCCACTTCTACCAGATGGGCCGACTCATCGTCATCTACCTGGGCGACGACGCCAATGACCTCGCGGCCATGCAAGGCCTCCTGGGCGATCCATTCGCTACCGGAAAGGTTGCTCCGCTCCCCTGATGGCAAAGTTAGACGCGGCCCAGAGCGCCGCCATTCCGATCCCCGACGCACGGCCCGTCGAGAGGTCCGGCTCGCTCGCCGGCATCGGCTGGGCGTCGGCCGTGGCCGGGGCGTGCCTGCTCGCGGCGCTGGTCTTTACATGGCCCCTGCCGCTGCATCTCACAAGCACTGTCCCCCTTGGCACCGAGCACGCATCCACCGTCCACCTGTTCACCATCTGGACGCTTTGGTGGACCGCGGACCGGGCTGCGCACGGCTTCGCGAACTACTGGGACGCCCCGTCCTTCTACCCCAACGCGGGCGTGTTCACGTTCTCGGAGCCTGAGCCGCTGACCGGGCTTGCCGTCTCGCCGCTGTGGGCGATGGGGGCGTCGCCCGCCCTGATACACAACGTAGCGCTGCTGGCGATCCTGGTGCTAAACGGCGTTTTTGCCTACCGGCTCGCCCGCGCCCTCGATGCCCCGCGCTTCGTGTCGCTGCTGGGCGGCGTGCTGGGGGTGATGCTGCCCTTCTCGGCGCTGATGATGGGCGTGGTCAACCTGATCCCGGCGTTCGGGTTCCTGTGGACACTGGAGGGGCTGGTGCGCTTCGGGCGCGACGGCTCGGCTGGCAACGCCGCGTGGACCGCCGCGGGCTTCCTCGCCGCGTACCTCACCTGCCAGCAGTACGCGCTCATGTTCGTACCCTTCGCCGCGGCCGCCGGTATCGTCGCGCTGTGGCAGCGCAAGTTCGAGTGGCGCTCCATCGTGAAGCTGGGCGTTGCGGGGGCTGTGGCCGGGCTGATCATCGCCTGGATAGCCCTGCCCGCGCTCAGATTGCACGAAGAGCTTGGCTTCGCGCGCTCGGAGCTTGTCGTGCAGCGGCTGTCGGCCCGCCCTGTCGATTTCCTCACGCGGCCCGAGACCGCCGCCGTGCCGTTCCCGCCCGCTCATAAGCTGGAGGAGGACACCGGCGGCCTCTTCCCGGGCGCGATACTCTCGGTGCTCGCGGTGGCAGGCGCCGTGATCGGCATTCGCGATCCTCGCCGCCGCCGCTGGACGGTGGTGCTCGTTGCTACCGCGCTCGGCGCGATGATCCTGGCGATGGGCTACAACTTCGGCTTCGGCGCGCTCAGCCCCTTCGGGCTTCTGAGAAGCGTGGTGCCCGGGTTCGCTGAGCTTAGGAGCGTGTTCCGCTTCGCCGTGATCATGCAGGCGGTGCTGCCGGTGCTTGCCGTGTTCGCGCTGGCGGCTCTCTCCGGGCGCTCCCGGTGGGTTGGGGCTTCGCTCGCGGCCGTGCTGGCGCTGGCGGGCGCGGCCGAGAATCTTTCGGTGCCGCAGGGCCTCGTCGCGGTGCCCGAAAGCCCCCGCACCGCCTGGACCGAGTGGCTCAAGGGCCGCGGCGACCTGACGGCCGTGGCGCACGTGCCCTTCCCCGCCGGGCTGAAGGTGAAAGACTACGAGGTAGAGGCGTGGCGGATGTACGCGCAGATAGACCACGGCAAGCCGATCGTCAACGGCTACTCGGGCTACTTCCCGCCCGGCTACACCGACTTCCAGCTTGACATGGCCCTTCGCTTCCCCGCCGCCGACTTGATATGCGAATTGAACAGGGGGCTGGAGGTAGACACGCTTGTGGTCGACCGGGCATGGCTCGCCGACCACGAAGAGGGCATGAGCAAGGTGGCCGGTATGCTGCAGCCCCTGTACGACGACGCGGACGTGCAGATCTACCGCATGCAGACCACCGAGGAACAGTGCAAACGGGAAACCGCGCAGAGCGACAAATAGCATGGTAGGGCGCGCCGGAATGCGCCCGGAAAGAGAGCCGCTGCAACGAGGAGCCGCCGCTTCCCGTATGTAGGACGTGATGACCCCGAACTCGAGGCACTACTTCAAGACGGTCGCGGGCCTTTTGGCAGCCGCGGGCCTCATCGTGCTCGCCGTCTACGCCGTCGCAGCGTTGGAGGCCAGGGTAGCGGGCGCGCTCCCGCAGGCCCAGGGCATGAGGCCCGGGCTTGGCCCCTTCGGCACGACCGAGGAGAACAACGCCACGGCCGAACTTGAGAGCCTCGGCTACGTGGTCGATGCCGTGGGCAGCCCGCGCCGCGCCGACGGCACGCCCGACCGCTCCACGGTGATCATACTGATGCCCGTGCAGTCGCCCAGTTTCGACCCGGGCGCGCGCATGGTGGCCGACCCCGAGTCGCGAAAGCAGATCTGGGCGGCTTTCGACAGCGCCGCCCGCAACTTCCCCTCGGTGACGCAGATCGCGGCCGGGCTGACCTGGGGCGGTTACATCTTCCTGTTCCCTACTAGCCCATCAGAGGTGGCCGCGGCGGCGCAGGCAGGAGGCCCGGACGAGGAGTTCTGGCTGGGGGCGGAGCGTGAGGCGGTGGCGCTCGATGCGCGCACCTGGGAGGAGGTGTCGGGGCGCAGCTTCGCCTCGAAGGACTTCGCCGACGCGGACGACTTCGACCGCGGGCTTCCCACCACCGACGAGCCTGCCCTCGAGGGCGACCAGGTGAGGCTTCAGCCCGCCACTGCTTACCTGCCCGATGGGAGCGACCTGCCGGTTGTGGCTACGGTGCGCACCGCCTCGGGCGAAGCTGCCCCCGGCAGGCAGGTGTCCTTCACGTACACGCCGGAAGGTGGGGAGGCGCAGCACGTCGCGAGCGCGACCACGGGCAGCGACGGCACCGCCCGTGCAACCCTCGACATCCCTGACGACGCGGGCGAGGTGGTGGTCGTGGCCGCCTCGACCGACGACGTTGGCGCGGGCGCGTCGGTGCCCGTCCGCACCGGCCCGGTGGAGCAAGACGCCGCCGCGCTCGAAGTGGTGAGCGCGAGCCTGTCGCTGCAGGGCTACGGCATGATGGGGATGCAGTACCCGGCGCAGGGCGTCACTGGCCCGCGGCCCCAGCGCGCAACCATGCTGGCCCAGATGGCCGGGCCGCGCTTCGACATGAACGTGCGAGCGCAGATCCTCACAATGGCGGGCACGCTGCTCGCCAACATGCCCCAGCTTACCACCGCAGAGCCTGTGCTGATGTTCAGGAGCGCGGGCAGCGCCTTCAACCTGGTATTCCGCGTGGAGCGCGCCCACTGGGACGCCTGGATGGGCGGCCCGACAACAGAGGCCGAACTCTGGGGCCGCGTGACGCTCGCCAGGGTGATCGACATGCAGACCGGCCAGCCGGTGAACACCCCCGACTTCGTGAACAAGGACTTCGCCGACACGCACGAAGCCGTGTCGATAGCCGTGCCCACGAGCGTGGAGACGCGCCTGGAGCAAGTGGACGGCGGCGAGCAGCTTTACACCGGGCGCATCCGCGTGCCGGTGGGCGCCTCGGCCCACGACTTCGAGGTGGACGAGCGCACGCAGGGCGCCGAGTTCGCCATCTTCCGCTCCACCGACCCGTTCGAGCCTGTTTACTCCTCGGCCGCGGACCCCGGCGGCGATACCCTGCGCGACCTGGTGCTCGAGTCGGGGCAGTACGTGCTCGCCGTCCAGGGAGGCGCGGCCCCTACCACCGTGCGGCTGACTTACCTCGAGCGCCTCATGGGGGCGCGAGAATGAGCCTGCCCGCCCCGCCCATGCCGACCCACGCCCACCGCCCGCTATACGTGAAGTCCATACTGTTGCTGGGATTGCTGGCCGTCGCGCTGTGGCCGTTCGGCGCTCCTCCGGCCACCGTCGCTCAGGCACCCCAGCTTGAGGTGACCGACGTCAAGGCGGTGCAGGTGATCGAGGACGTGCCCCTGGTGCTGGGCAAGGCCACCATCCTGCGCGTGTTTGTCACTGCCGCGGCCGTCGGACAGGCACGCGTCGAGGTGTCGCTTGGCGGGCGGAGCAGGGCCAGCGTGGTGAACGTGGTGCCGGGCTACAACACCGTGTGGGCCCCGGTAGACCCGCCCCAGACCACCGGGCAGGTCGAGATCACGGCGAAGATCTCCTCGGTGACAGGCGAAGGCGGCAACAGCGTATCGCGCACGGTCGAGGTCGTGCGCTTGACACGCAGCGGCATGAACGTGGTCTTCCTGCCCGTCGACTGGCTGCAGAACGACCGGGCGAAATACTTCCCCGCGCTGTACAACAAGTTCGTGGCCGAGGGCAGCGACTTCTTCAAGGCCGCCTTCCCCTTCGCCGAGGGCAACGTGCGAATCGTCGCGTCGGACAGCTTCTATACGCTGAGCGCGCAGGAGCGCGCTATCGTCGACGGGCGCGGCAACTTCCGCTGGGACAACATCACCGCTATGTACACCTCGATAGCCCTGGCGGGGCAGCGCATCATGGGCGACGCCGACCTCGTCGTCGGGGTGCTGCCGCCCCGGTGGTTCGCCCGTAACCTGAACGAGCCGAACACCGTCGGGCTTGAGCTGCACGCCGTTCGGCAGGTGGTGGCTAACCAGGCCGACTCGGACTACGCGACTCTGGCGCACGAGGCAGGGCACGTGTACGGGCGCAACGACGACTACAACTTCGACATCAACCCGCCCAAGATAGGCAACATGCTCGATTCGCCCGGCTTCTGGGTGCTCAAGAACAGGCCGATCGACCCCGCGGCCAGGCCGGTGTTCTACTCGTTCATGGGAGCCTCGGACGCCAACTCCCAGTACTGGGTAGACCGCAACACTTACACGTTCCTTCTGCAGAGAATGCAGCGCGGCCCGTGACGCCGCCGCGCCGGAAACACAACCGGTTACGCTAACGAGGAGGAAACACTATATGCCTGCAACTCACATAGTGCTGGGGCAAACCCTGCCGCCCATCCAGCCCGACACCGGCTTCGACCTGGTCAACTTCCTGATCAACGCGGGCGCCGCGCTGCTGTGGTCGGCGGTGGCGGCCATGATCTTCTCGCTCGTCATCATCGTGGCGATGCGCATCTTCCACTCGCTGACCCCCGGCGTTGACGAGATGGAGGAGCTGAAGAAGGGCAACGTCGCCGTGGCCCTGGTCATGGTCGGCTTCATTCTGGCCGTGTCTGCCGTGGTGGTGGCCGTCCTCCTCAAGTAACGCCTGCCCACAATACCGCGAGCACACTGTCACACAACCTAGCAATCCAGCGGCAATATGAGGCACGATAAATGCTGTCGAAGTGAGCCTCTGGCGGCCCACGCGCCGCACCTCCGTCGGGCTGCCAGGCGACTGTGATCATGCTTAAGTTGTGGAGGGCAACCAGATGGTAACACAGGATGATAGACGTACCCCACGGGTACGAAGGCACGCCGCGGCGATCGCGCTCGCGGTGATGGCGCTGCTGCTTGGGGCGCCGGGCTACGTCATGGCCCAGCAGAGCGCCGACGTCTATGCCGTGGCCGACCTGCTTCCCGAAGGAGTGACAGAGGGCGTGCCGGCGAGCGGCCCCTACGGCACGGCCACGTTCGAGCGGATGGCGGGGGGCGGCACTAGGGTGACGGTGATCGTGTTGCGCCTCGAGCCGGGCAGCACCCACGTCAACCACGTACATGACGGCAGTTGCACCGGGCCGATTCTCCAGCCGCTCCAGCCTCTGCAGGCCGGGGACGACGGCACGGCGACCGCCGTCACCGAGCTTACGGGGGAGGTCGAGTTCGAGCGGTGGTACGTGAACGTACACGCAGGAGCCGAGCTACCTAGCCCCGGCATCGTATGCGGCAAGGTCAACCCGGCAATAGCCGGAGGCGGCGTGCCTCCTGTAGTGGGAGGGACGGGGCAGCCCACCGCCGTACCCACACCGGCCGAGATTCCGCCTGCTGCGCCGCCTGCCACCGGCGAGACGGGCGTGATCCCGGGTATGCCGGTCACCGGCGGGCAGTCGGGCGGCACCGGCACCTGGCTGCTGCTCGCAGCTATCGCCGCTGCATCCACCCTGGCGGCTGGCCTGGCCTTGAGAGGACGCCCTAGCCGCGGCGGCTGAGATAGAGGCGTTCCGTTCGAGCGGTCAGACGAGAGGTGCCCGTTCGCGGGCGCCTGCTCGTCCTGCGGCTTGCGCTAATTGTTCCGCGGCGCGGGAGGCTCGGTCCACTTGCCGTGGGCCTTAATGAGGTCGATCAGCCGGTCGACGGCCTGCTCGGTGGGCACGCCCTTTTCGACACACTCCTTGCCCACGAACAGGTTGACCCGGTCGGGCGCGCCGCCCATGTAGCCGAAGTCGGCGTCGGCAAGCTCGCCCAGGCCGTTGACAATGCAGCCCATCACGGCGATCTTCACGCCGCGCAGGTGCCCGGTGGAAGCCTTGATACGCTCGGTCGTCTCCTGCAGGTCGAACAGTGTGCGCCCGCACGACGGGCAGGCCACGAACTCGGCCTTGATGGTGCGCGCCCCTGCGGCCTGCAGCACATTGAAGGCCAGCGCGACCCGGTCGTCGTCCGCGCCCTCGCCCTCGATCTCCACGCTCTGCCCGATGCCGTCGCACAGCAGCGAGCCGAGCTTGATCGATGGGCCAATCAGCCATTCGTCCTCGCCGTTCACATCGAACTGCGGCTTGCCGAAGTCGCCCGCCCGGCTCACGAGGTGCACCGGGTACTTGCGGCCCGCTTCAATCAGACGCGAGGACAGCAGCCTGTTGGCCCGCACCAGGTAGGACGGTGTTGGGTCGTGCGCGTCGACCGACAGCACCAGCCCACGGTGGCCCAGAGCGTGAGCGCGCCGCGCCATTTCGAGCACCAGATCTACTTCGGGAAACCTTGCCGTGCCCGCAAGCACCTCGTCGAAGTGCTCGTTGTCAGGCCGCTCGTTCACGGCCCGCAGCCACAACGGCACGCGCCTTTCGAGCGCCGAACGCACGACAGCCTCATATTCGTCCCAGTCAGGCGCGCTGCCCACAGGCAACGACAGGGCCAGCGCGCCCACGCCCGCCAGCGAGGGGGCCGCAGCCGTCGCGCCCGCGAAGTCCCCGCCCGCGTCAACAACCAGCGCCAGGGCCGACTTGCCCGCGTTCGGGTCTTCCTCCTCCGATCGCCGCCGTAGCTCCTCGGCAAGCGGGGATATGTCACCCAGGTTGGCGAGAGGCACGCGGATGATGTCGGGGCGGATGCCGTTCGGCCCCTTGCGCCGTGCCAGCGCCGCCACCTTCGCGAACGCGTCCTCGCCAGGCTCCAGGGTGGGCGCGGCGACCACAGCCGTCGGCTGCATCCCGCCTACCTTCACCGCGCCCGTTGCAACCTCGTAGGTGGGCCGGGGCACGAAGTGGTAGGGGTCGCGCAGGTCGGGCAGGTCGGGGTATTCGGAGAGTTCGGGCTGCCCCTCGATGCTCGTCATGAGCGCGTTGTACGGCTTGACCAGCGCGAAGGCTACGGGCACCTCGTACTCGGGGTCCTCGGTGAGCGACACGCGGATGGTATCGCCCAGGCCGTCGTCCAGCAGCGCGCCGATGCCCGCCGCCGACTTGATACGCCCGTCCTCGGCGTTGCCCGCCTCGGTCACGCCCAGGTGCAAGGGGTAGTCCCAGCCGAGCGAGTCGAGCCGGGCGACCAGCAGACGGTACGCCTCGATCATCACCTTGGGGTTGGACGCCTTCATCGAGAAGATGAGGTCGTGGTAGTCGTGCTTGCGGCAGATGGCCGCGAACTCGATGGCCGACTCGACCATGCCCTCGGGCGTGTCGCCGAAGCGGTTTAGCACGCGGTCGGACAGCGAGCCGTGGTTGGTGCCGATGCGCATGGCGACGCCGCGCTCTTTGCAGCGCAGCACCAGCGGGGTGAACTTCCCCTCGATGCGGGCAAGCTCCTCGGCGTACTGCTCGTCGGTGTACTCGCGCACGTTGAAGCGCTTTTCGTCGGCGAAGTTGCCGGGGTTGATACGTACCTTATCGGCCCAAAGGGCGGCTTCCATCGCGGCGGCCGGGCTGAAATGTATGTCAGCCACCAGCGGCACGTCGATACCCATCTCGACGAGGCGCTTTTTCACCTCGCCCAGGGCGCGCGCATCGGCCGACGTGGGCGTGGTGATGCGCACGATCTCGCAGCCCGCCTCGACCAGGCGCAGCGTCTGCGCGAGCGTGGCCTCCACGTCCTTGGTCAGCGTGGTGGTCATGGACTGCACGCGGATGGGGTTGTTGCCGCCCACGCCGACGCTGCCCACCATCACCTCGCGGGTGCGCCGCCGCTTATACGTGTAGGGCCGCTCAAGGTAGGGGAGTTGGGGCGTCTCGGCTGCCGACTTCAGGATAACCGGCTGGCCCGGCTTTACCAGTGTGCTCAATTGCTTTCCCTCTATGTTCGCGCTGCCTTTGCCGTGCAGCGTTTCAATCTATCTAATGTCGCGCTTCTCTTATATATACGCAAGCACCCGGGGTCACGGCGTGCCGGGCGCGCAGTCGGGGCAGATGCCAAACAGGGCGAAGTGGTCCAGGTTGGCGGTGAACCCGTAGCGGCTGTGCAGGCTGTCGCGCAGCGGCTCGAGCAGGTCGTCGTCCACCTCGATACGTGCGTGGCACTTCTCGCAGATGAGGTGGTGGTGCGGGCGCTCGGCCAGCTCGTATTCCAGCCGCCCGGTGCCGAGGTCGGTCACGGCCACCATGCCGAGCGCGGAGAGCAGGTCGAGCGTGCGGTACACAGTGGTCTTGTTGGTTTCGGGGTAGTGCTGGCGCACGGCGCACAGGATATCGTCGCCCGTGACGTGGCCCG
>DASTEB010000190.1:0-4108 GCA_035710025.1 Chloroflexia bacterium | reverse complement strand
CTCGTCACCACCGTCAGCATGGGCGTGGGGTCGGTGGCCCTGCTCGCTTCTGGCATCGCCGTCCAGGGCTTCCCGGCCATCCCCATCGAGGGCTGGCTGATAGTCGCATGGCTCGCCGTGGTCAATACGGATGTGGCGTTCCCAATCTGGAACCGCACCCTGCGCACCCTCTCAGCGGTCGAGTCTAGCATCATCAACAGCACTATGCTGGTGCAGATCGCCCTGCTCGCCTGGCTCTTCCTGGGCGAGACCCTCTCCCCACAAGACCTCGCGGGCCTCGCCCTCGTCGCCGTGGGCGTGCTGGTGGTGCAGCTCGGCCGCCTGCGTACATGAAACGCAAAGACGCAAAGATTATTCTTGAACCACAGAGGCGCAGAGGGCGCAGAGGTAACGCAGAGTTAATGATTGGGGTTGGTACCTGAGTCAGTTGGTTACCATACCCCAATAGAATCTCTGCGTTCCTCCGTTCCCTCTGCGTCTCTGCATTTCAATTATTTCGTTCCTTTGCGGCCTTTGCGCCTTTGTGTGAAATCGAGCCTTGACGCGACTTTGCTGGCCGTGGTACCGTATATACGGTGCGCCGAAAATGGGCGCACAGGAAAGTACCTGACGTGCGCGTTTCATGCAGGGCGCGTGCGCGTACTATGCTTTGGGCGCCCGAAACCGCACTGCTGCTATTCCCGTTAAGGTATAGTTCGTGCTATAAGTTAGTGAAGCCAATACGAGACCGCACAGGTTATACACTACTACACCCTAGGATATAATAGCCCACGAGTATGACAAGGAAGAAGAACACAAAGCCGGCCAAGAAAACCGGCCCGGAAGTCGTGCCTTACGCTCCCGAGGGTAGCGCCGTCGCGTCCGACAGCGCGCCCCGGGCCTCCCAACCTGAGGAGCACGTCGCTGTCGCCGCGCCCTACGTGCCCCAGACCCCGGAGAAGGACGGCAAGCGCAAGCGCACTCGCTCCAATACCAGGCGCCGCAAGCCCGCCGAGGCCGCCGTTGTCGCGGCCGGTGATGCGGGTAACGGCACAGGCACGGAAGCGGCACCCGACAAGGAGACCACGCAACTCCCCGTGGTTGCTCCCTACGTCCCCGAGATCCTGGCGCGTAACGGCGCGCAGGACGAGGCGAGCGCAGAGAGCACCGAACCCGCCACCGACGATCCCATCGTCGCGCCCTATATCCCTGCCGTTCTAGCGAAGGATGACGGGCCTAACGGCGCGGGCACCGAGCGCCGCGAGCCGGCAGCTGAGACTGCCGTCGTAGCCCCCTACGTCCCCGAGAGCCTGGCGCGCGATGGTGGGAGTAACGGCGCGAACAACAGTGTGGACACCGAGCGCAGCGCCGACACCGCCGAGGTGCCGCTTCTGCCCTACGTCCCGCGGGACAGCATTGACACCATCACGCGCGGCGGCTCGAACGGCATGCACGCCAACGGCCACGACCCCGCCGAACACGACCATATGGTCGCCCCCTACATCGGCGAGGGCCACTGGGCAGGTGAGAAACCCGAGCGCGAGCCGCTACCCGATCAGCCGCCCGCCGACGTCAGCGTCGTGGCGCACGCCACCGAGGGCTCCCCCGCCGTAGAGGGGCTGGACGAGTTCCACCGGGCCATTGACGAGCCTGACGCGAGCGCCCCGGCCGCGACCGCCACGGCAGAGGCCGTGCGCCAGGTCAAGCTGCCGAAGGTCGAGCCTGACATGCCCGAAACCAACGGGCATTCCGACGTCCGCACTAACGGGCATTCGAATGGGCACGCCAACGGGCACGACGTCGAGCCGCTGGGCGAGCGCACCACGAGGCCGCTGGCCGTCGTGCGCGATACCCCGGCCGAGGTGCGTCCGGTCAAGGTCCGGCTGGGCAACAGCCAGCCGCTAGGCCCGCATGCCTCCGGCGCAAACGGCAACGGGCACCGTAACGGCCATTCGAACGGCAAGGCCCGCTTCAACGGCAACGGGTTTGCGGGCGAAAAGGCCCGCGTCGCCCTGGCGACTGGCGATCTGCTCGGCCTCTCGCCGCACACGGCACGCCTGCGCGATACCGACATCACGGGCCTGCGCCTGCGCCTCAAGACGCAGGAGTTCCCCGCCACTCGCACGGCCCGCCGTTCCAACAAGCGCGACCTGCCCTACTTCCTCATGCGCCACCGCGTCATGCGCTCGCGCTCTCGCGTGGGGCACGCCCGCGCCCAGGCCGCGGCGCGCAGGCATGGCAACGGCGGCGCGCTGAGCGTCGTCATGTACCTGATCCTCATAGTCACGCTGGTGTTCACCATGGTGGCGGGCGCGGGCATGGGCGGTGCTATCGCGGGCGGGGCCTACTACGTGAGCCAGCTGCCGCCCGTCGACCCGAACAGCATGGCCGCTGCGCTGGTCGAGAACAGCGTCACCGCGCAGACCACTCGCATCTACGACCGCAACGGCATCCCCCTGTACGAGCTGGTGGACGAGGAGACCGGGCGCCGCGAAGAGCTTGCGCTGAACGAGATAGCCAAGGTTGCCCGCGACGCCACCATCGCCGCCGAGGACGCCACCTTCTACGAGAACCCGGGCGTCGAGCCAATCGCGATCATCCGCGCCCTGCGCATCAACCTGGGGGGCGACGGCTCGTCCGGCGCGTCCACAATCACCCAGCAGGTGGCGCGCAACACTTTCATGACTGTGGAAGAGCGGCAGGAGCGCAGCTACGAGCGCAAGATCAAAGAGGCCATGCTGGCCCTCCAACTTACCGCTACCTATTCCAAGGACGATATCCTCGCCCTGTACCTGAACCAGTCGTTCTACGGCCACCGCGCATACGGCATCGGCGCGGCCGCCCGCACCTACTTCGGCAAGTCGGCCGCCGACCTCAACCTGGCCGAGGCGTCGCTGCTGGCGGGCCTGGTGCAGCTTCCCGCCGTGTACGACCCCTTCGTGAACTACGAGGCCGCCAAGCGCCGCCAGGCCTACGTGCTCGACCAGATGGCCAAGCTCGGCATGATCACCGCCGAGGAGGCCGAGGCCGCCAAGAACGCCGACGTGGCGCTCAACTACGAGACCGACGAGCCGGAGATCAAGGCCCCGCACTTCGTGTACTACGTGAAAGAGTACCTCGAGAAGAAGTACGGCCCTGACGTGGCCGAGGCGGGCCTCAAGGTATACACCACCCTCGACATGGACGTGCAGAACGCCGCGCAGCAGGTGGCTAAGGACCGCATCGACGAGCTGCGCCGCCAGAGGGCATCCAACGCCGCCATCGTGCTGATGAAGCCCTCCACGGGCGAGATCCTCGGCATGGTCGGCTCGGTGGACTACTACGATACTTCCATCGACGGCCAGGTGAACGTAGCGACGCGAGAGCGCCAGCCCGGCTCATCCTTCAAGCCGATCACCTACGTGACCGCCTTCAAGAAGGGCTGGACCCCCGGCACCGTGCTGCTCGACGCGCTGACTGCCTTCCCCAACCCCGGCCAGAAGCCGTACACGCCCCGCAACTACGACGGGCGCGACCACGGCTGGGTGACTGTGCGCGAGGCGCTGGGCAACTCGTACAACATCCCGGCGGTCAAGGCGCTGCAGTTCGCGGGCCTGCAGGATGTGATCGACACGGCGCACGACATGGGCATCAAGGGCCTCAACCGCGGGACCGACTGGTACGGCCTGTCGCTCACGCTCGGCGGCGGCGAGGTCACGCTGCTCGACATGACCACGGCTTACTCCACCTTCGCCAACTACGGCGAGGCAGTGGACGCCAACCCGATCCTGCGCATCGAAGACCCTCAGGGCCGCATCATCTACCAGCTTGACCAGTCGCCCGACGGCAACCAGGCGCTCGACCCGCGCCACGCCTACATGATCACCTCGATCCTGTCGGACAACCGGGCGCGCTCGGCCGCTTTCGGCCCCAACAGCCCGCTGCGCACGTCGTTCCCCGCGGCCGCCAAGACCGGCACGACCGACGACAACCGCGACAGCTGGACGATGGGCTACACCCCCAACCTGACGGTCGGCGTGTGGGTGGGCAACAGCGACAACTCGGAGATGCTCAAGGTGACCGGGGCCATCGGCGCCGCCGTGGTGTGGCACAACATGATGGAGACGTTCTACAACACCCCCGAGTTCGT
>DASTEB010000189.1:0-7469 GCA_035710025.1 Chloroflexia bacterium | reverse complement strand
ACCAACGGGATGATTATGACTTTCATGGACAACCTTCCTGGGACGGCATGGGCCGCAAGCCGCGGAAACAGCCTGCGCGCCAATGCCCCCGGCGGACGTTTGCGGGCGTAAGGGTATGGGGCCGGGGCGGGACCGTTCGCGATTGCGCGGCGCCCATTAACGGTCCGCCCGCGCCGTAGGGCAGGGAACAACACAGCCTCGGTGTTGGCCCCGTGCTGGTGCTGGTATCAAGCCCATGATAGGCGATACCGCCGCCGGGGAGTATAGGCTGTTATTCCTAGAGAGAGTGGTTATTCTTCCTACGGGGGTTCGGTACCTGCCGGAGATGGAGGTACCTAGCGGGCTTTAGCGCCCGAAGTCGGGCGAAAGCGGGTCGAGAGGGGGCGCCGCCGACAGTCGTATCTCCCCGGCGAGGAAGCGGGCGAGCAGCGACTCGGTCGCCGGGCCGGGGTCGTACAGCTGCGCGGCCACCTTGCGCGTGACCATGGCGACCTCCACGGCGTAGCGCCCCGGCTCGACGTACGAGGGCAGCACCAGCCTCACCTCGTCGCGGATCAGGTAGCGGGGTAAATCCTCGGGGGAGATGCCTCGCGCCGCCATGTACTCGGGTAGCTGCCCGTTCAGCGGCTGGTGGTACTCCAGCGCGAGCGGCTCGCTGCCCGGATCGTCGGCCAGCAGGGTGGCGACGTGCGGCAGGTCAGGCGAGGTAGCGCGCCAGTAGCGGGTAATGCGCCAGGGGCGGCCCTGCTCCGCTCTCGGCTCGTAGTCCACGCTGACCAGCGTCAGGCCCGGCGCAACCTCCATATTCAGCGCGTTCTGCGGCGCTACGCGAAGGTCGTCCACGGGCAACAGCCAGTCGTCGGGCGGCTCGGGCAGCACGCGGAAGGTCTTGAGCCAGCCCGTCTCGGTGAGCACCTGCGTGTGCCAGCGGAACATGCCGAACAGGTACGGCTCGAACCACTTTGGGCTGTCGCCCGTGGGGTTCCACAGGAAGTTGGGGATGTCTATATCGCGGCTCGTGGTGTTGGAGAAGGCGGGTCCGGTGGGCCAGGGCTGGCTCGGCGGCTCGCCATAGCGGCTGCCGATGGTGGTGTTCAGGTCGGGGCGCACGCCGTAAAGCTCGCGGTAGTAGCGCAGGGGCCACGCGGGCGCCCAGCGTCCATAGTAGTACGAGCCCTGCGGTATCTCCCGCAGCAGGTTGCCGTAGAAGTCGCGCAGGTGCAGGTCGTCGCCGCGGTCGTTGTACGTGAGGGTCTGCGGCAGGTTCCACACCATGCCGAACGCGGCCAGCGCGCCCAACGCGCCCACGGCCACACCCGAGCGAGTAGACCGCCCGGCCCGCGAGCGGAAGATGTAGCGCAGCACCCTGACCAGCGCCTCGGTGCCGCACGCGATGAACAGGGCGGCAGCGGCGAACGTGGGGATGTAGAACACCTGGATGTCGGGGGCGCGGTAGGTCACGTAGAACGTGAGGTTGGCCGCGATAAGCAGGACCACCATGAGCGCGGCCCGCGCGTGCGTGACGAACAACCGGACCACACCAACGATGGCGAGCACGATGCCTACCGGGCCGAAATTGGTCCACAGCAGGTCGAGGAGGATGCCCAGGCGGCCCGGTATCTGGTCGCCCAGGTAGAAGAAGCGCCAGGTGTCCCACGAGCTGAGCGTATATTCGTCGAAGCGCTCCCAGCTAGGCCCGTTCATGGGCGGCAGGGTGGGCATGGGCGTGAGGGGCAGGGTGAAGTACAGCCACACGTACGGCACGATGCCCGCGAGCGACCCGAGCGCGATAGCCCCGGCACCTCGGGCAAAGTCGGCCCGGCTGAAGGTGCGCCGCGCCGCTCCCGGCTCCAGGCGCAGGGGCCAGTCGGCAAGGATGAACAGGGCGAACGCCGGGATGTAGAGCGCGTTGGACAGGTGGATGCCCAGGCTGTAGCCGAACGCAACAAGGCCGAGCGCCAGCCAGCCGTGAGCCGTGCCCCGGCCCGAGCGCCTCAGCGCGCCCCATTCGAGCAGCGACAGCACGCACAGCGCGAGCAGCGCCATGCTCGGCACGTACAACTCGGCGATGTTCGACTGCGACCAGAACGTAGCCGACAGCCCGAAGAAGAGCGCCCCGGCCAGCGCGCCCGCACGGTCGCGGCTGAGATGGCGGGCGGCAATCACGTACAGCAGCACCACGGTGAGCGCGCCCATCAGCGCCGACAGCCACGCGACCCGCACTGCTACCTCGCCCAGCGGCACCAGCGACGCCAGGAACCCCAGCCAGACGTACGACGGCGAGCCGGGAGGGTGGGCCACGCCGAACTGCGCCACCTTGACCACAAGCTCGGGGTTGTCGCTGCTGGCCGTGGTGATGGTGGGGGCCATGGTGGCGGCGTACAGCCCCAGGCTGAGGGCGAACAGCATCACGGCTATCGCCCAGTCGAGCCGGTCGAGTCGCCTCGCGGGATGGGGCACGGCCGCCGGTCGCCGGTTAGTCCGGACGGCAGTCTCGGCAGCGGGCACAGGTGTCGGGGGAGCAATCGAGGCCATGGCGAAGGTCCGCCGGGGTAGGGGCGGGCATGGCGATTATACTATGAATCGGGTCGGCGGAGGATTGCAGGCTCGTAGGTTCGAGGGATATGCAGGAAGACAGGCCGGAAGCAGTCACGCGCGCCCGCCCACCAGCACCTGCAGGTGAAGCAAGCAGAGAGCACGCCTCCCTATCCGGGTGACGGATAATTACTGGGCGGCTGTAGCGCGGTGCCTGTCGAGGCCGTACGTCCTGTGCTCCGCAGCACGGCGGTCGGCTCGGTACACCGGTTGTTTCGTTTCCGCTAGCCGCTCGAGCAGGTCTGCCGCTTCATGGGGTGCGCTGCGCCCGGCAAAGTCGGCCTTTATCTGCTCGGCCTTGCGCCGGTACTTGGGGTCGGCAAGGACCTCCTTCACTGCCTGCCGAATCCTCTCCGGCGTTGGACGCTGTGTCCGCAGGTTGATCCCGACTCCCGACCATGCAACGCGAGCGCTGATCTCTATCTTATCCTCGGATTTGCCGGCAGCGACTATGGGTATGCCGTGTGCCAGAGCGCTCTGCACGCCGCCATAACCACCGTTTGTGACCATGACATCAACATGGGGCATCAAGTGGTAATAAGGTATGAACTGCTCGAGCCTGGCATTGGCGGGCAGTGGGTCGATCTTGACGCTCTCCAGGGGCTGGTTGCCCGTGGCAGCAATTACGAGCATATCCTCGCCGGCAAGGGCCTGCAGAGCCGGCACGAGTAGTTCGTCTGACACCGTGGCGATCGTACCTTGCGTCACGTGCACCACTGTGCGGCCCGACTTCAGCTCGTCCCACCAGCGTGGAGGCGTGAAGTCGCGGGGAGGTTCGGGTAAGAAGGGGCCAATGAAGTGTACCTGCGGCGGCAGGTCGCTGATGGGGTATTCGAACGATTGCGTCGTGCCCTGCAGATACAGATAAGGTGACAACGGCACGTCAAAGATACCTTTCCCAGTGGGCGGCAGCCCCATGCGGACCCGCGCCCGGTCTGTGCGGGACACAACATCGCGGAACAGCACGTTGTCTAGCAGCCAGTTCAGCAGGCGGTTGCGTAACCTCCCACTCGCGGAGGCGTCCGGCAGCAACCCGAGGCCGAACGGGGCAGTATCGCGGCTGTTGATGGTCAGGGCTGTCATGCCGTAGGTGGCCCACGGCGGGCCGCCCTTTTCATGCACGCAGGCTGCCCCGAGAAAGGCTGTATCGCACAGAAGCACATCGGCAGGGAACTCACGCAGGATCTCGGTATAGTCTTGCACTTGCCCGACCATGGGGTCGATGAACCCGTGCTTGATGTCGTATTTGAGCTTTGCCAGCCCATTGAGGCGCACCCGGCCGGGGAATACCTCGTCGATGTTCCTCTCATCGTAATCCAGGGTAGAGGGGATGTAGCGTGCGCCGGTTGCCTCAATCCTCGATTGGAATCGCTTGCCCGTATACCACCAGACCTCGTTGCCGCGCCCCACCAGTTCGCGGGCTATGGGGAGGGCAGGCCCGACATGTCCGGTTTGCGGTATTGTGCCAATTAGAAAGCGAGCCATCTCACACCACTCCTTCAATACAGTACATAAACAAGACCTTACCGGATGCGGCCGGTTGTGCCATTTGAGATGGTGGTATAATTGCACAACCTCGGCCGATGTGGGAATAGGTTTTGGATTTAACAGGAGAAAGAGGCCATGGCGTTCGGTAAAAAGGGAAGACCTCCTGAGGACCGGCTTGCGCGCCAGCACGAGATCTATGAAGCGATCTCGCCCCTGATCCTTGAGGTTGGCGCGCGCCGTCTATCTATGCGGCAGGCAGCGCACGCGGCGTGTGTGAGCGTCGGTGGCCTCTACCACTACTTCCCGACCAAGCGCGACCTCGTATTGCACGGTCTGCGCCCCGAGGCCATTCGCAGGTGCTGTCAGGATTTTGAAGCTCGGTTCGGGCACCTCGCAAATGTAGACGGGCAGCGGTATGTAGACGAGGGAATTGAGGATGTGGTGAGGGTAGTCGGGTTCTGCCGGCCGGCCGTTCACTCGGCGCTTGAGCTTGGCACCGAGTCGTTCTGGGAGGTAATCGACACCCTGCTTACGTCCACCGCGCTGCAAGTCGAGGCAAGCCTGCACCGGATGATCCCGCAATTAAGCGATGAGGACCTCCACCAGTGCGGGCGGGCTATACGCCGGTCGATGTGTGCCGCTCTGCTCGACAAGAACATCAGCCCCGGCGAGTTCCGCGACGAACTTCACATGCTCTTCAACGGCTTTCTGGCTCGATCCGCCCGCGCCCGACAGGCGCAGGTTGAAACCTCCGTCAGCACCGCAGTAAGCGTAAGCTGACAGGGTTGCGGCGGTACCCGGAACCGGCTCCCTAAACCATAATCAACGCGTAGTGAATGCCCGACAGGTTGAGAGACAGCTTGCGCCAGGTGTCACCGTGGTCGGTGGTGTGCCAGATATCGCCGTTGCTCAGGCCCGCGTACAGGTGGCCCGGCGCGCCGGCGTCGGTGAGCAGGGCATAGGGCATGTGGTCGAGCGGCTGGGGCAGGCCGCCCGACAGCTTCTCCCAGGGCCTGCCGCCTATCGAGCGGAAGATGTAGGCCTGTGCGTTGCCGCTGCTGTGGGCCTTCGACGGCCCGGGTGACAGCGAGGCGTACCAGATGTCGGGGCGGGCCGGGTCGGCGGTTGCGGACCAGCCGTAGGCCCGGTCGAGCCCGGTGTGGTGCTTGCGCCAGGTGCGCCCCGCGTCACGGCTGACGGCGAACCCGTGCCCCGTGCCGCCGCCTTCGTATGCCCAGTCGCCGTTGAAAGCGTGGAACGTGAGAGTGTGGCAGTCGCGCAGGGCGTTGGGGACGTGGCGGCTCCAGGTGCGCCCGCCGTCCTCGCTGCGCACGACCGCGCCCGCCTCGATCCCCGCGAGCAAGACATTAGGGTCGGTGGGCGAGAGGGCGATGGCCTGCACGTAGGCCGTGAAGGGAGGCTCGGCGGGTGAGCGCCACCACCAGCGCCCGGGGATGCGCCGGAAGCTCCGCAGCTCGCGCCAGGTCGCGCCGCCGTCGCGCGACACGTGCATGCAGGCGGGCTTCGTCCCGGCGTACACGGTGCCTGCCTGCGTGGGGCTGGCGGCGATAGACTTGACTATCTCCCCTTCGAGGCCCGCGGGCCGCCACGTCTTGCCGGAGTCGTCGGAGCGCAGCACGCCGCTGCCCTGCGTGCCTGCGTAGACCACGCCGGGGTTGAGCGGGTCGGCGGATAGGCAGCGCACATCTGTGCCCGGCAGCAGGTGCGCAACTTCCCACTCGCCATCGGGATGGCGCGATGCGCGGGCAATACCCTTACCCGTCGTCGCTATAAAGGTTCGGATGCGGGTTGTCCCTGACGGTGTCTCAGTGAGCGGAGTCCGCGTCCCGGTGTCTATTTCCGCTGCCATAGTTGCCTCCCCAGCTCATAAATCAACGGCACCTGAGCCAGCCCGTATACGACGTGCGCCGCGTAATGCTGCAGGCTCTGCTCGGGGTAGAAGGGCAGGAAGGGCAGCGGCAGCACCGAGAGGACCGCGCCTCCCACGAGATGAAGCAGCGCCCACACCAGCAGTAAGGCGGCCGCGGTTCGCTTATAGGGCGTGAGCCACCACGTGAGGAAGAGGACGAGCGATAGCAAGGCGGGTATGCTGTTCTCGGGGCTGAGCAGCGTAAGCTGGGGCAGTTCGAAGAGATTGTGGATGTATTCCCCGAGCCACGACAGCGCCGTGAATATCGCGACCAACGCCGCCGGGCGGTCGGTGCTGACAGATGCCAATCTCAAAGTACGCCCCCTTCCCTCAATTTCGATTGACTGATTGTAAATCAAACCATTGCGCCTGTCAATACCCTGCGCTATAATTGCCCCAAATGAGCCAGACACGCCGCACCTACACCCTGCGCAAGCGCGCTCAGGCCGCCGAAGAGACACGCCTGAGCATCATCGAGGCCGCCCGGCGCCTGCTGTCCGACGCGAGCTACCACGACGTCAGCCTTGACGAGCTTGCACGGGAGGCAGGGGTCTCGCGGCAGACGATCTACGTGCAGTTCGGGTCGAAGCGCGGGGTGCTGCAGGCGCTCGCCGAGCACATCGAGCGCGAAACCTACGGCCAGGGCATGCTGGCCGGGGTGGCCGGAGTATCGGACCCCGTCCGCACGATACGCCGCGGCCTCAACGACCTGATGGCGTTCTTCGGATTGAACGCAGACCTGCTGCGCACTTTCCACGCGCAAGCAGCGACCGATCCCGACTTCGGGGCCGTATGGCAGGACCGCCAGCAGGAGCGCTGGGACGCGATCCACTACCTGGTCGAGTGGGCGGCGCGTGATCAGCGGCTCGCGCCGGAGTGGAGCATCGAGGAGGCTACCGACTGGCTGTGGTCGCTGACCAACTTCCAGCGGTACGACGAGCTGGTGATGCAGCGGGGCTGGAGCCCCGAGCGGCTGATACACCACCTTGAGAAAGCAGTGGATGCTGTGCTGCTGGAGCGGGCCGACCGCCTGCCCAGTGTTGCCGGTTCAGGTACGAGACTACCCGACTGCTAGCAATAGAACGCCACGCGAGGATCCGCTTGATTGACAAATAGCCCCGACGACCAGAAAAGTAGTGACTACACCGAGGAAGCAAAGGCAGGTCCGGAGCCAAGCCCACCTCTGCCGCAGGTGCTGATCTGGCGAGTACTTCCACTACTACTGCTCGCCATCATAATCGGCGGTGCGGTACAGTTCCTGCGCCCGCTCCCTCTCTATGCCGCAATGTCGGTAGCGTGGGTCGGAATAATGATCGCCACGTTGATAATCCTCTGGTGGCTCCATGCGATCTCAATAGAGGGACTGGTGCTCTTCGGCCTAGGGTGGGCCAGCCTAATACTCCTCGTTTACGCCGAGATGCGGAAGGAGGAACGGGACGCCTCCGGGATTGAGAAC
>DASTEB010000188.1:0-6729 GCA_035710025.1 Chloroflexia bacterium | reverse complement strand
GAGCGCGGCCAGGCCCTGTGGACGGCCGACAGGGTGATCCGCTTCATGTACAACGACGGCCTGTGGGTCCGCTTCGAGGACACCTACGTGATGCCCACGCCCACGCCGTAGGCATGCGTGATGGGGGCCGGCGGGCAGTGTGCCGGATGATTAGTGGAGATGCCTGGCGGGCGCAGCCGCGAAGCGGCGTAAGATCTTAGCCCCGCGGCGTAAGCCCGGGGATGAGCGCCACACATTCGCCAAGCCCCGAAGGGGCGACAGATGTCAAACCCGCCGTGAGGTTGGGGGCGTGTTTCTCGCCCTCACCAGGCATGTCAAGACGAGCGCTCGGGCCAATCAACCTCTGTCGCCCCTTCGGGGCTTGGGTTTTTGGGGTGCCTTTCCCCGGGCTTGCGCCCGGGGCTAAGTTCTGCCGCCGCTTCGCGGCTGCTGTGCCCCGCAATCGGGCACGGTGCCCCTCGGCCCCCATGACGCATCACGCATCAAGCATGCCTAGGGCGTGGGCGTGGGCATGACGTAGGTGTCCTCGAAGCGGACCCACAGGCCGTCGTTGTACATGAAGCGGATCACCCTGTCGGCCGTCCACAGGGCCTGACCGCGGTCGTAGGGCTGCCACGCGCCGGTGGTGGCCTGCTCAGGCTCGACCGCGAAGCCGAGGGCTATCTGCAGGTCGGGGTTGGAGTGCCACAGCTTGCCGAACCCGCGGATCGGCATGTAGTGCCCCGGCGTGGGGGTGCGGCTGGGCAGCGGCTCGACCTCGCCTTCGACCCACGTGTCCTCGTATTCGCGCCACGTGCCGATGGTATCGTTCGGCCCGCCGATGAACACGTAGATCCTTCGCAGGTCGCCGCGCCAGAACATGTACCCGCCCTGGAAGCGCTGGTGCGCGGCCTCGACCAGGCCGATCTCGGCGGCGGTCGGGCAGCCGACGCGCTCGCGCACCTGCCGGTTCTCCTGCCACACCTTGCCGAAGCCGTTGACGGGCATCGTGGTGCAAGGCGGCTTGGGCGTGGGCGTGCCGGGGCGAGGGGTCGCGGTGGCGCTCGGCTTCGGCGTGCCGGTGGTGGTTGCCGTGGGCGGCGCCTTCGTGGCGGTCGGCTCGACCGTCTCGGTCGGCGTGGCGGAAGGCTCAAGCGTGGCGGTGGCTGTCGGCTCGGGCGTATTGGTCGGCTCGGGCGTGGCGCTCGGCCTGGGCGTGTTGGTGGCGGTAGGCTCCGAAGCCATAGGCGTGGCGCTTGGCTCGACAGTGTCGGTCGGCGTGACGGTGGGCACGAATGGAGGCACGCCGGGGGTGACGTCGGCCACGGCAGTCGGCTCGGGCGTTGCAGGCTCAGGCTCGGGCGTGCCGGTGGGCAGCGGCGTATTGGTGGGCGGCACGGGTGTGCTGGTGGGCGAGGGTGTGGGGGTGTAAGCGAGCGTGCGGAACTCCTTCACGATCGGCTCGGTGCCCAGGCGGTCGTTGCCGCGCACTTCCATGCCGATATTCTGCGCGTCGATTGTAATTACATAGGTGGCGCCGGGGATCCAGCTTTCCTTCGGTGAGATCGAAAGGATGCCTCCCGCGCCGCCGGACGTGCGTGTGTAGGATATGGTCACACCGGGCTGGGGCACGTTGCTGTTTGCGTCTTTGAACGATACGTGCGTATTTGGCACAACGTCAGCCGCGGCCACGGCCCGCGAGATGCGAAGCTGCACTAACTGCTGGTAATCGGAGTAGGGAGGCTGCACAACGAAGTCGGCTACCTGTACGTTATTGCGCGAAATGGCGAGCAGGAAGCCCATGACGATCAGCAGAGCGCCGACGACCAGAGCGGCGGGCAGGGCGCGTGCCCAACCCGAGCCGAGGTTGGCGAAGATGGTGGCGGGGGCGGCCTTGCGCCGCTGAGGGAACGTGACGACGTTGCCCGAGGACGCGGCCCCGGACGAGCCGGCGCGGGAACCTGCCGTCTGGGTCTCGATGGCGCGCCACACGTCGCGGCGCAAGCCCACGGGCGGGATGGGCACCGCGAGGTCGCGGATGTCGGCGCCGATGATTCGGTACTCGGCGAGCACGCGGCGGCACTCCTCGCAGGCCGCGAGGTGCTGTTCGACCCGTTCGCGCTCGTCGGGGCTCGCTTCGCCGTCCAGGTAGTATGAAATTAGCGGGCGGATCTCGGAGCAGTCCATCTCACTCACGTCCTTGTGTTCTTCGTCTCGTGCGCACGTCTCTTTCCAGCGCTAACACTCAGTTTCATGCCGACCCCCGGTCGCCCACGCCCTGATCGCGCACAGCGTCAGGCTCGTAGCCGGGGGCGTGGCCGTATGCCGATAGGTACACCTGCCGGAACTCCTCTCGCGCCCGGAAGAGGAGCGACTTCACGGCAGAACGGCTCGCGCCCATCACGTCGCCGATCTCGTCGCACGACATCCCCTGGTACTCCTTGAGCACAAGGGCCATGCGGTGCTTGGCGCTCAGGCGGTTGAGTACGGTCTGCACCTCGCCGGAGGTCTCGACCTGGTTGTACTCGCCCACCGGATCGTCATCGGCCGGAGGCTCGAGGGCCGGGTTGGTGTCGAAGGTCTCCCAGGGGAGCCAGCGGATGAGCTTGCGCCTCCGCAGCACGTCCATGCAGGCGTTGGAAGCGATGCGGTGCAGCCAGGCCGACAGGTTGAGATCGGGCGCGGTGCGGGGCAGGGCCATGTACGCCTTGACAAAGGTGTCCTGCGTCAGGTCGTAGGCGTCCTCGGCATTGCCCATGAGCCTGTAGACGAACGCGTAGATGCGGCGCTCGTAGCGGTTGTAGATCGCTTCGAACGCTGCGGCATCGCCTTCACGTGCCCGGCTTACCCAGCCATGCTCATCTATTGCCACAGCCAACACTTCCACCCTCCGGAAGGTGCCTTCACGAGTAAAACGGACGGCTCACGGAGGGGTTGCAAACGCACGAAAACACGGGCGGCAGGCAGGAACGCCGGAGATGGGCGGCGCGCCCGGCCGCTTCCTTAATTGTACCACAGGGTCTCGTACGAAGCGGTTCTAGGTGGGGGGCGCGGAACCGCCATTGGCCGAGTAAAAGGCCGCGGCGAACATTTCGTCGCGCATGCGCTGCAGCTCGCGGTGGTCGGGCACGTGTACGAAGACGTCGTCCCGAATGTATGCGTCCAGTCCTTCCGCGACCTGCTTGGCGACGACCGGGTCACCAGCTGCCGCCGCGTGCGCGGCCTCGGCCAGGGCTTCCAGCCAGTACTTCTGCTGGCCTCGGAAAGCGTCGCGCAACTGCGCAAGGGTGCGCTGTTCGCCTTCGTACTGCCGCAGGCGGGCCTGCTCCAATTTGGCCCATTCCTGCGCCAGCTTGCCCGTCTGGAATTGCTCCACAAGCTTGTGATGGGCAGCGAGAGCGCGCACGATGGAGTCGGACAGGCGGGCGATGGCCCCGGCGAGGCGCACCAGGGTGACGGGGTCTTCTTCGTGCTCGGCGAGCGCTTCAAGGCGCGTCAGGGCGCGGCGCAGGGCGCGAATCTCGTTTTCCAGGGAGTGCAGCGCGGGGTCGATGGCGGGAGGCGCTATGGGCGCGTCCGCCGCTTCGGGCGATTGGATGTCACCGGGTTCAGAGGTCATGTTGCGGCTCCTTTTGTGGGGATGGAGTGGTTTCCGTAGAGCCTATCCCTTTGGCGGGGGAAAACGAGACACCGGGGGAATATAATGGCAGCAAAAGTACGAGACCTGACCGCCCGGCTCATGGCATGGGCAGGCGGCTGTCTGGAAAGGAACTCAGCAATGAAGCTGACTATGCGCCCGTACTGCGGCGAAGATGACTACTGGCGGATACGCGATTTCCTGCGCGAGGTGTTCCTGCTCAACGACCGCAGGGAATGGAGCTGGCAGGCCTGCCGCTTCGACTACTGCCGCCGGCACGTCTACGAGAACGTCCAGCACCTGCGCATGGAGGACACGGTATACATCTGGGAGACGCGGGGCGGGCGGATCGGCGCGGCGCTGACACCCGAGGGAAGGGGCGACATATCGCTGCAAGTACACCCGGGGTTCGGCACGCCGTCTCTCCTGTACGAGATGCTCGCGGTGGCCGAGGAACGGCTGGCCCGCCCCGGTCCCGGCGGCAGCCGGAAGCTGGAAGTATGGGCGCACGAGCACGACACCATGCGGCACGACGTTCTGGCGCACCGAGGCTACACCAGGGGCGAGGTGCCCGAGTACCAGCGCAGGAGGCCGCTGCACATGCCCATCCCCGACGCGCCTGTCGCACCGGGGTACACGATACGCGCGCTGGGTGACGTGGACGAGCACCCCGCTCGAAGCTGGGTCTCGTGGAAGGCGTTCCACCCGGACGAGCCGGACGACAGGTACGAGGGCTGGGAGTGGTACCGGAACGTGCAGCGCGCCCCGCTCTACCGCCGCGACCTCGACCTGGTGGCGGTCGCGCCCGACGGCGAGTTCGCCTCGTTCTGCACCGTCTGGTTCGACGACGTGACCCGTACCGGCACGTTTGAGCCTGTGGGCACGGCTCCCGCCCACCAACGTCGCGGCCTCAGCAAGGCGGTGATGTGCGAGGGGCTGCGGCGGCTCGTACGCCTCGGGGCGACGATGGCGTATGTCGGCTCCTATTCGCCGGTGGCGCACGCCGCGTATGCCTCGGTCGGGTTCACCGAGTACGACGTGTCCGAGCCGTGGGAGTGGTTAGGCGAGGCGAGAGTCGAGGGTTAGCCGCGGGCCGGGATTCCGTGAAGCGCACACAGGTTGACACCGTGTCAATTACCGCACCGGCGTATGTGTCGCGCGTAGGGCACCCATTGCGGGTGCCCTACCGGTCGCCCCAGTTGGGCGCCGGCTCGGTGCGGGCAACTCTCGGACCGGTGACGGGAGAATGGCCCTCCCGGTCACTCGTTTCGATTGGGCGTCTGGCAGTTCGGGTAGAAAGTGTTGGCCACTATTTTGGAGACCTGCCCTCTCGTGGCGTTGTTCTGAGGGCGGAAGGTGCCATCGCCGTACCCGCTGACGATCGCTCTGCTTGCCACTCTCTCTATAAACTCGTAGAACGTGTGGGAAGGCGGCACGTCAGTGAACGTCTGCCCGCTCACAGGCTCATGGTAACCGGCAGCGTTGGCTACGATCTTACAGATTTGCCCCCTGGTCGCAGGGTTGCCTGGTCGGAATGTCCCGTCGGCGTAGCCGGAGATGAAGCCCCTCGTCGCCAGCCGCTCTATGTATTCGTAGAAGGTATGGCCGGGCGGTACATCCGAGAAGGTCTGACCCTCCACAGGCTCGATCAAGCCTGCGGCGTTAGCCACTATCTTGGACAGTTGGCCCCTGGTTACGTCGTTGTTGGGCCGGAATGTGCCGTCCGTGTATCCAGACACAGCCCCTCTGCATGCCAGGCACCTCACGTGTGGGTAGAAAGTATCCCCTGGCTGGACATCGCTGAAGGAGATGGCACACGGCGTGGGGGGCACCTGCGTCGCGGTGGGTGCTGACGCTGTCGAGTTGGGAGGCGGGGCGGTCGGAGTGGGAGGCGGGGGCGTGGCCGTGCCGGTAGGAGTGCCGGTAGGAGTGCCGGTAGGAGTATTGGTAGGAGGAGTGCCGGTTACGGTCGGAGTGGGGGTGGGTGGACAGGGGTTGTATCGCTGCACCAGCGTCTGGTAAATCGACCCGTTGTAGTAGTAGCCGACCGCCCACACGTCGTAGGGAGAGGCCACGGCTACCGATAGGAGGTCGTTGCTGCCTGTGCCCACATTAGGGCTGGGCACGATGCTCCACTGGGCGCCGTCCCAGTGCTGTACAAGCGTCCGGTATACCAACCCATCGCGGTAATGACCGACGGCCCACACATCGTCAGTTGAGACCACCGCTACCGAGAGGAGCTCGTTATAGTCGGCGCCCTGATTGGGACTTGGCACGATGCTCCACTGGGTGCCGTCCCAGTGCTCTATGAGCGTCCTACGTATGGCGTTAGTGGTGTCCATATAGTAATAGCCGACGGCCCACACATCGTTGGGGGATACTGCCGCTACCGAGTGGAGCTCGCTGAGAGCGCCCTGGCTTGGGCTCGGCACAATGGTCCACTGGGTGCCGTCCCAGTGCTCTATCAGCGTCCGGATTACCGGGCTATCCCAATAGGAACCGACCGCCCATACGTCGTTGGAAGCGACTGCAGCCACTGAGAAGAGGTCGGCGTAAATGGCGTTCGGTTGGGGGATGGGCACGATGCTCCACTGTGTGCCGTCCCAATGCTCTGCCAGTGCCTGGAGTATCAGCCCCTGGCCCCAGTAGCCGACGGCCCACACATCGTTGGAAGAGACTGCGTCTACCGAGCGGAAGGAGCTCGGGTTACCACCCTGATTAGGGCTGGGCACGATACTCCACTGGGTGCCGTCCCAGTGCTCTGCCAGCGTCGAGAGGGTAGGCTCCGGGTACTCGCCCGAGAAATAGCCGACCGCCCACACATCGGTGGGAGAGATCGCCGCAACCGAGCGGAGCTCGTTATAGTCGATGCCCTGGCTTGGGGAGGGCACGATATTCCATGAGGTGCCGTCCCAATGCTCTGTGTTCGTACGCCAGACGCCATCGCGCCGGTAGCCGACCGCCCACACGTCGGTGGGAGAGACAACCGCCACCGATCCCAGACTGTTGTCCTCGGTGCCCTGATTCGGGCTGGGCACTATCTGCCAGTCGGGGCCGCAGGGCGGGGTGCCGGCTACGGGCGCTGTCGTGCCGGTGCTGCCGACCTGCTCGGC
>DASTEB010000187.1:0-4588 GCA_035710025.1 Chloroflexia bacterium | reverse complement strand
CACCACGTCGAGGTGTGGACCACCGACGCGTGGGACCTGGACTACTTCTGGACGAAGAAGGCCCGCCGGGTCGAGACCGAGCGTGAGACGCACAACGGTGTGGCGATACGCCGGTTCAGGGTGAAGCACCTTCCCCTGCCGCCAATCTATTACCGGGCGTGGCGGCGGGGCATGGCCGAAATAGCGCGGCTGCCCCTACCCACGTCGAAGCTGCTGGCGGCGATGTCGCGCATCACGCCGTGGGTGCCGTCGCTGCGGCGGGCGCTCGACAGGCTGCCGCCGGGCGCGTTCGACGTCGTCCATTCGACCAACATCCCGTTCGAGTCGATGATCGCGGCTGCCGCGCGGTACGCCGAGCGCACGGGCATCCCGCATGTGATCACGCCGTTCACCCACCTGGGCGAGCCGGGCGACACTAGCATCGCGCGCTACTACACCATGCCCCACCAGATCGACCTCGAGAAGCGCGCCGCGAAGGTGATCGTGCAGACGCAGCTTGAGCGGGCGTACCTGTCGGCGCTGGGCGTGCCGAAGCGCAAGATGGAGCGCGTGGGTGTCGGGGTGAACCCGTACGACGTGGTGGGCGGGAACGGCGAGCGCTTCCGGCGCAAGTACGGGGTCGAGGGCCCGCTTGTGTACTACATCGGTGCCGCGGCCTACGACAAGGGCACCGTGCACACCATCGAGGCGATACGACGGCTGTGGGAGCGAGGGGTCGAGGTCACGTTCGTGATGGCGGGGTCCACGATGCTGGATAAGTTCAAGGAGTACTACGACGACCTGCCGGAGGAAGTGCGCCAGGGCTGCCGATGGCTGGGGTTCATCTCGGACGAGGACAAACGCGACCTGCAGGCGGCGGGCGACGTGTTCTGTATGCCGTCGAGGACCGACTCGTTCGGCATCGTGTACCTGGAGGCATGGCTGAACGGCGTGCCGGTGATAGGTGCGCGGGCGGGCGGCGTGCCCGAAGTGATCAGCGACGGGGTGGACGGTTACCTCGTCGAGTTTGGCGACGTGGCCGCGCTCGCCAACCGCATCGAGCTACTGCTAAAGCGCCCCGAGGCCGCCCGCGAGATGGGCGAGGCGGGGAGGCGCAAGGTGCTGGCCGAGCACACCTGGGACCATAAGATTGCGAGGATCGCGGGGGTGTACAGGGAGTGCGTGGGCGCGAAGCGCAAGGTGTGACCGGCGGCTGACGGGAGCGGCTCAAGCCAGTCGATTGCTCTCCGGCCGGCGGCTGGTGTGTGATTGGCCGTCCGGTTCTGTGGGTCTGTTCATGGTTCGTGTACAGGTCGGTCCGAGAAATGCTGAGGGATTTCCGACCCCCTGGGCGCTGCTGGTGTATGCTCTTACCCGGCACCACGCGAATATTCGGTGCCAGGATCAGGAGAAATGCCGGACAACGCGGGCATTCGGCCCCTTCTGCCGATAACACCGGCCCAGGAGACCTACCGCAGGAAGCCGTAATGCTGAAGATACTGGAAGTCATCCCGGCAACGCGCAGGCTGGAGGTCATTCACGATCTGGACCGCGCGGTCGGTGGCTTGAGGGATTACCTCCTACTGGTGTTCCTCAGCTGTGTGATCGCCACCTTCGGCCTGGTGCTAAACAGCGCCGCCGCCCTCGCGCTGGTGCGCGGCGACCTGCGACGGCTGGGTGAGGTGCTGGCCGTGCTATTCGGCGGCGTAGTGCTGGCCGTCGCGCTCAGTACACTGCTCGGCACGATGGTATCGCTCGGCGGCCTGAATTTCCTGGAAGAGTTGCCCTCCGAAGTGACGAGCCGCACGCACCCCACGCTGTTCGACCTGGTCGTGGCGCTCGCGGGCGGGGCGGCGGGAGCCTATGCACTGGCCCAGCCTAACCTTTCGGCTACTCTGCCCGGTGTGGCGATTGCGACCGCGCTGATGCCTCCCCTGTGCGTGGCCGGTATCGGGCTGTCCCAGGGGCGCGGCGATGTGAGCGGCGGTTCGCTGCTGCTGTTTCTCGCCAATTTGGTGGCCATCCTGTTCGCGAGCTCGCTGATCTTCACCCTGATCGGTTTCGGACCCATAAGGGGAACCAGGAATGAGCCATCGCTGCCCCATGCCCTGCTGATCTCGTCGCTCTTGATGGTGATCGTGACCGCGCCCCTGGTCGGGTTCATGTTTCAAATCGCGGGGGACGCCGGAGATAATCTGACGATCCGCACGACGCTCGGACAGGAGCTTGCGAAGGCAAGTCCGGGGAGCAGGCTGGCCGGGTTTGTTAAGACGTGGCAGGAGGACCACCTGCTGATCGAGGCAACGGTTCGCTCGCCCGGCGATATCTCGCGCTCGTCGGCGCTTGAGCTTCAGCGGCAGTTGGCCTCAAAATTACGCAAGAAAGTCGCGGTGAAGCTACTTGTCGTGCCGGTGACGCTCCTCGACCCTCTCGCGCCGCCTCCCGAAACGCCCGCGCCCACGGCGTCCGGCACGGCGCCTGCTCTCACGCCGACGCTCGCCGCCCCACTTCCCTAGGCTCACGCGCGCCCTACATTAGCCCGCCGTCGGGGCCTGGGATTAGGGTGTTCTATGAGAGCTGTAAAATCGTCTACCGCACTCTCCCCCTTGCCTGCCACGTTTGCAGGTTTGCGGTTATAATGTGCCACGCCCATGAACAACGGCAAGAACCACTCCTCCGGTACCTTACCCGACAGGCTCTCCGGGCCGCTGCCCCCCGCATCCGTTGTGGTGGTCAGCTACAACACCGCGGCCCATATCGAGCGCTGTATCCGCTCCATCCTCGACCTCGATTACCCTGAGGTCGAGATCATCGTCGTGGACAACGCCTCCACAGACTCCAGCGCCGAATTGATCGCGCGGGAGTTTCCACAGGTCGAGCTTGTGCCGCTGCCCGACAACAAGGGATTCGCGGGCGGGGCGAGCGTCGGCCTCTACATGGCGAGCGGCGAGATCGTGGCGACAGTCAACCCCGACGTGACGCTCGACCGCGGCTGGATGCGGGCGATGGCCTCCGCGCTCGACCGGGATGAGGTCGGCATAGTGGGCAGCCGCATCCTCTACCCCGACGGTGTGACGCTCCAGCACGCGGGGGGCATGGTGCATTACCCGCTGGCGACCACCTCACACGTGGGCCGGGGCGAGCGCGACGAGGGGCAGTACAACCTGTCACGGGTGGTGTCGTTCGTCACTGGCGCGGCGCTGGCGATGAGGCGCGACGTGGGGCGGCACCTGGGCTTCTTCGACGAGGAGTTCTTCCCGGTGTATTACGAGGATGTAGACCTGTGCTGGCGGGCCGACCGCGAGGGCCTGAGCACGGTGTACGAGCCGTCGGCCGTGGCCTACCACGAGGAGACGGTCACGCTCGACCGGGGCGGCTCCCGCTACTATGGCTTCTACCACGCCAACCGCTACCGCTTCGTGATGAAGCACTACCTGCCCGAGCAGATCATGCTCGACTTCCTGCCCGCCGAGGCCGCACGCGTGTCGGGGGAGATGCCCGCGGCGGACCGCAAGGCGTCGCTCGGCCTGCTCGACTCGCGGCTCGCGCCCAACCACGAGGGGGGCGAGAACGGCGGCCACGAGCCGGGGCCGGAGGTCGTGCCGCTCGACAGGCGGTGGAACGAGATGCAGGCTCGCGCGGCCGAGGTGGAGGCGGGCTGGCAGGTGTACGAGCGCGCCCACGGCAAGACCGAGCGGGGCGGCAGGCTGCGCAACCTGCTCAGGCGGCTGTACGTTTGGCCTGTAGTGAACAGGCAGATCGAGTACAACGCGGCGCTGGCCCGGGCGGTGCGCGACCTGTCGCAGCAGGTGGCCGACCTGCAGGCGCGGGTGGCGGTGCAGGGCGTCATGGCGGCGGGGCTGGCCTCGCGGCAGGGCGACGGGGTGACCGACGACCTGTCGATCGAGATCGAAGACCTGCGGGCGCGTATCGAGCAATTGGAGCGCCAGGCCTCGATCAGGCAGGTTAGGTAAGGGCGAGGGAGAGCGCGTGACCACCGAACCGGGGCCGGACGTGTCCACCATACTGGGCGAACTGCGCGAGCAGATCAAGGAGCGGCGGGCGCGCATGACAGTAAGCGACCCGAACGACCCGCACGCCCTGAACCTGGCCGAATTGCGGCGCAGCATCGAGAGCGTGAACGACACGTGGTTCGTGTCGGCCCACCTGCCGATCACGTGGGAGACGCGCATAGTCGGGCGGATGGGCGCGTACACTAAGCGGCTCGTACGGCTGCTGCTGCGCTGGTACATTAACCCGATAGTGGAGCAGCAGAACAGGTTCAACTCGGCGGTCGCCCGCAGCCTGGTTGAGATGCTGGCGTACCAGGAGCGCATGGCGCGCGAGTGGCAGGCGCTGGAGGAGCGGGTCGCGCAGCTTGAGAGCGGGCAGGCGCGTCCGGACGGGCGGGCCGGGGACTAAGGGCATTCCTCAAACCAACTCGCGGCGGTAGAACGAGAACACAGCATGCACTCCGAACGGAGGTAGTGATAATTGCGCAACGGCATATGCCCGAAATGCGGCTCCGAAAAGGTGTATTCAGGTGTCGATACGCCTCAAGATGGACGCCTGAACACGATTCCGGTAAAGGGCACTGTGTGGTGGCTTA
>DASTEB010000186.1:0-2634 GCA_035710025.1 Chloroflexia bacterium | reverse complement strand
TCGAGGTCGCGGTACTGCTCGATCCACGTGGCGACCACGGTGCAGATGTCGTCGCGTTGCATCTCGGCCAGCGTAAGGTCGTGGCGCGGCGAGAAGCACACCACCCGGCAGATGCCGCGCTCGCTCCGGGCGTGCAGCAGTCCGCCCTGGTTGTACTCGCCCTCGGGCGTGTCGGGCAGCAGGGCCGAGTAGTCGTTGGTGAACACGAACGTCTCGGTGTACTGCGGGTTCTGCGCGCCACCGGCTCGCGGGTTGCCGGGGCACAGGTAGCACTTGGGGTCGTAGCGCAAGCGCTCTTCGCGGGGGGCGCGCTCGACCTGCCCCTGCCAGGGGCGCTGCGTGCGGTGGGGCGACACGAGCACCCATTCGCGGCTCAGCGGGTTGTAGCGCCTGTGTGGGTGGGTCGTCAGGTTGAACATAGTCGTGGTCACTCTATACTCCGTAGCCCACGTGCTCTCTTGGCTCGGCGGCCTCCCACACGGCCCGGGCGCGGGCCGCGGCCTCGGGCGAAGCAATCGGCCCCACTATCTCCTCCACCGGGGTGGACGTATACCGCTTGTAGAGGTCGACCAGCGCGGTGGGCGTGCGCACCAGCCTGTCGCCCTCGCGGTGCAGGCTCCACATACCGCAGGGGTTGATGTTGTTGTTGCGCACGCGCAAGGCGGTGTCCCAGTCGACGTGGTCAATCGCGCCGTAGTACGTGAACCCGGCCACGGGCACTCCGTTGGCGCGGGCCGTGCGCGTCTGCTCGACAAGGTGCTCGACCCACTTCACGCGGTTCTCCACCTCTCCGCCCATGTTGGTCTCGGCAAGGATCACGGGGATGCCGTTGTAGCGCGAGGAATACTGTCGCGTAAGCTCGGCCCAGCCGTGCAGCGCCGACTCGTCCTCGATGGGCGACTCGTCTATGCGCTCGCCGTTCAGCCCGCGCCGCAGGCGGTGCTCGGAGTGACGGTAGTAGTCCAGCCCCAGGATGTCGAGCCTGACGGGGTTCTCGAGGAACCAACCCATCTCCCAGTCCTCTACTCCGTTACGCACCATGTAGTCCCACATCGGGTGCTCGCGGTTGACCAGCCCCTGGTACATGTCGTGGATGAGAAAGCGGCGCTCGGTGCGGAAGTCGGCCTCCTCCTGGAACGCGCCATCGAGCGAATGGTAGAACTCGCACGTGTCGGCGATCATCATGAGGGCGTCGGGTTGCACGCGCCGTATCTCGGCCATCGAGCGGCAAAGCCCCTCGGCCACGTTCTTGAAGGCGCGGGCGGCGTTGCGGTCGCCCCGGCGGAAGGGGTACCAGATGGCCCACTCGGCCCCGAACGACGCTTCGATGTACGGCTCGTTGGTCGGCGTGTAGTACATCAGGTGGGGGTAGCGCCGGGCGAACGCCGCCGCGTACCAGCCCTGCATCTCGCCGAAGATGGGGTTGAGGATGCCGTCCTCGATCCAGGTCGGCGTGCCGAAGTGAAACAGGTCGATAATGGGAGTGATGCCGAGTACGCCCATCAGGTCAATGGCCTGGTCGGTCCACGACCAGTCGTACACGTGCGGAGCCGGGTTGACGATGTGCCACGGGATACCGTAGCGGATGACGCGAACGCCCGTGTCACGCACCCGGGCGAGGTCGCTGGCCCACCACCGCAGGTGCTCAGTCTGCTCGAGCTCGTCGGTGCCCACCTGCGGGAAGGCCGCGCACTCGAAACCGGTCATCCACTGGAAGTCTGTCGATGCCAATGTGTGCTCCGCTGCTAATGCCTGATGGGCCTGATGCGTGATGCGTGACCTCGCCCGAGCACCGATGCTTACTCCGCACTACCCGGTAAGGATGGGCTCACGCATCACGCATTACGAGTCCGCCTAGCGGCTGACCGAATAGACGCGAACGTAATCGAACTCGGCCGTGAAGCCCGAACCGCCCATAGACACAAGCCCGATCTTCGAGCCGGTGCCCAGGTCGTGGGTCCACGTGCCGCCCTTCGTCCAGACCTCGCCGTTGCTGCTGGTGTAGGCGGTGTACATCTCCTTGTCGTCGTGCGTTCGCTTGACGATTCGCAGCCACGTCCACTCGCCCGGAGGCCCGACGACCGTGTTGCCGTAGCGCGGGTAGCCCGCGGGCACCGGGGACAGCTCCTTGGCGAACTCGGTCTGGCGCGTCTCCCAGATGGACACGTGTGTCAGCTTGATGAAGTTGTCATCGTCGCCGTAGACCACGAGGCCCGCCTGCACGTAGTTGAAGCAGCAGCCCTCGGCCGGGAGGTTGAGGCGTACCTTCGTCTCGACCATGTAGTTGTCGTCGGGAGCCCCCTCGATGAGCACCGAGGCGTTGTTCGAGTCGACGTACAGGTCGGCGGCCTGAGTGTCGAAGCTGAACGCGCTGCCGGTGAGTTCGTAGCTGCCGGCGCTCGGCTCGCGCACCCAGCTCCACTGCCCGCTCATGGTTGTGGAATTGAACTCATCGGAGTACGCCACGAGCGGCTCGCGCGGAACATCTGCCAGAGCGTTGGGCGTGCGGTAGTTGGTGGTCGTGCCGGGCTGGGCGGCGGGCGCCTGCTGCGGGGTGTCGGAGGCCCACAGGCCACCGCGTACCGTCGGCCACCCGTCTATCCAGTCGAGCGCGTCGAGCAGCACCGGGCGCTT
>DASTEB010000185.1:0-6220 GCA_035710025.1 Chloroflexia bacterium | reverse complement strand
CCGTGTAGTCGAAGTTGTAGCCGTTGCACTGCCGTTTACCTTCAATCTCTCGCTCATTGAGCGGCGGTTGCGGGTTGCAGGCGTTCCGCCCTTCGGCGGGCTGCTTCCATCAGCCAGGAGCCTGCCAGGTATAGCAGCGGCGGCAGGTTTATCACGAGCCCTGACCAGGCCCACCACGGCGCGAACACCGCCGAGGTCGCCGGGTTCAGGCCGTGCACTACCAGGCTGGTGACGCACATGATCTGCCCGGCCGTGAACAGGCGGCCCGGGCCGAGCAGGGCCATCGGCACCACCAGCCAGGAGGCGTACCACGGCCAGTACCAGATCGCGCCGATAGCCAGGTAGGCGAACACCGCCCACCACAGCGCGACCAGCAGGCCGCGGAAGGTGCGGGCGCGCCAGATGTGGAACAGGGCGATCAGCACAGCGATAGCCTGCAGAACGTAGCGAGTAGGCTGGTCCAGGCTGTTGCCGATGGCCTCGGCGTTCCACGAGCCGGCGATAGGCCAGCCCTGCTCGTCCGCGATGCGGTCCACCTCAAATGGTACGGTGTAGCGGATGATCGTGCCCAGAGAATGTATGTAGAACAACGAGCCGGGGTTGTTGGTGTAGGCCCGCACCGTGTCAGGCCCCTCCCAGAATGGCACCCACGCCACCACCCACACGACTGCCACGATAGCCGCGGCCTGCCCGATGCGCAGGAGCCTGCTCGCGGCCAGGGGCGTTGCACGGTCGGCGCGGGCCTGCCAGAACAAGAACCCCAGGTAAGGCACGAGGAACGCCAACCCTACCGTTACCTTGACCAGGGTACCCAGCGCGAGCGCGACCACCGCCCACCGCCATCTGCCCGCGAGGTGCAGCCGAATAGCGGCCAGCAGCGCGAAGATCACAAGCCCGTCGTTGTGCCCGCTCACCCCGAACTCTACCAGCAGCAGTGGATTCCAGGCGTACGCCAGCGTTACACTTACACGCGCGCTGCGCTGCCGGACATCCACCCCCGGGCTGCGCGCGGCCGGCGTGCCGTTCTCGTGCGGTTGCGTGCTGCCTTCCGGCGCCGCTTCGCGTGCAGGCCAGAAGTTGGCGATAACCCTCGGCGCAACGTGCCACAGCATCCAGGTATTCGCCAGGTGTACGACGCACGCCAACAGCTTGTGCCCCAACACGTGCAAGACGATGCCGCTGCCCAACGCGCGGGCCAGTATATCGATAGTTCCGGCGAGAAGAACCCACACCGGCCCGTAGGGGGCAGGCAGGTCCTTCCAGTAGAGGTACTGCAGCCAGTTAGCGGTGCCCTCGGCTGCATATTGAAACGGCACATCAATATAGGGATTGCCGCCGTGCGTCCCGAAGACCCGCCCGTACCACACGTAGCTGAACAGGTCGCCGGTGAAGGCGCCGGGCGCGAAGAGCAGCACCGCCAGCATGGCGGAAGTGAGGACGAGGATCACGACCAGCGGCGCGCTGCCGGGCCTGAACGCCGGTGCCCCCGAGCGGAACGCCCGGTACAGCACGAAGAAGTACACGCCGAACAGCAGCACCAGTATAGCGTGATACAGCCTTGAGCTGAGCAAGCCGAAGTCGCCCCCGCCGTTGATTTGCTCGAGCACGCCTACGACGGACTGCCGGATCGGCTCGAATACCCCCGGCCACGACTCGATAACCAGGTTAGAGGTAGTCCCCAGCGCAGGGGAGTGCAGCAGCAGGAAGAGCGTGACGCAGCCGAAGAAGAGGATCCACCCGGCCACAGTGAGCAGGCCGGCGCCGAAGCCGCCGCTCCCGGTATCAGCGTCGCTCGACGAATCTGCGGCCGTGCCGCCGGTGGTAGGGCCTGGGTATGGTTGCATAATCCTCTGTCGTCACCGGGCCGCGAGATGTCGTAAGACCATTACGCCGGAATATTAGTTTCGGTAAGCGGCCGTGTCAAATCGGCGTGTATGCCCATGTGTATTTTGTACGGCTCCGGTTACATCACATGTGCATACCTACGGGACCGGGTGGACAATACAGCAAACAACAGGCCAGGGAGCAAGTGCTCACACGCCCCTCGCATTGCCGAGCTTCCGGAGGCCGTAACGCCGGCCCTCCAGAGTCTTGACACCCCGCCTGCCCTCCTGTACGATTACCCTGCCCACGCAGCGCCGGGCGCGCTCGCCGGAGCACGAGCCGCTGCCCCTGCCAATACCCCGCACAGCCCACAGCCGCAGAGGAAGGACCCACATGATAGCCGAACCGGGTGGCGCACTCTCCCCCGTAATGCCCCGCCGTATTTCGGGGCCTGTCGACCCCGACTCCTACAGGACCGGCGCTCGCCTTGCCATGCCCGACGCCACCGAGGGCATGCTCTTCGAGAGCACCCTGCCCACCGGCCACACCGTCAAGGTTGACGTCAGCCCCGAGTTCGGCGGCAACCGCCTCGGCCCCGAGCCCAAACAACTCCTCCTCGTGTCGCTCGGGGCCTGCACCGGCCTCGACGTGATCTCCATCCTGCGCAAGAAGCGGCAGGACGTGACCCACTATTCGATCAACGTGTTCGCCAACGAGGCCGCCGACCACCCCAAAATCTACACCTCCATCCTGGTCGAGCACGTCGTGGGCGGGCGCGGTATAGACCCGAAGGCGGTCGAGCGTTCCATCGAGCTGTCCATCACCAAGTACTGCCCGGTGCACGCGCTGCTCTCCAAAGTCATCCCGGTCGAGCACGTTTACCGCGTGCTGGAAGAAGCCTGATCCGCCCTCCCGCATAGCGGACCCACCCCGCCGGCAGCCCTACCGCCGCCGGTTATGCCTATAGTGACACGACATAGGCCAACCCGCCGCCCATGAGGTCCGCGCACGCAGCGTGCGGCACCCGCCACACCGCCCGAGGCTAGCATGAATACCCGCCCCAGGTCCGTACGCTTGCTCGCCCTGTCTGCCTTGCCCGCTCTGCTCGCGGCGCTTGCCCTGCTGCCCGTCGTACTGCTCGGCGGCTCAACGCCGGCCGGCGCCGAGGCCCGCCTTGCCTCTCAGCCCGCCTACGACCCCGACGGCCCCCTCGTGCTGCGCGTGTATTTCCGCGGCGAGGCCGAGCGAATCGCCATCTCGAGAGAGTACGGGCACGAGGCCTTGCCCACCCCCGGCGGCTACCTGCTCATACTGGCCGACCGCTCCGCCTACGACTCGCTGCGCGCCCGCGGGCTGCGGGTCGACATCGACGCCGACGCTACCCGGCAGGCCCAGCAGCCCATCCCCTTCGGGGGCAGCGGCGATACTTTCTTCTACGGCTATCACACCGTCGAAGAGATGGAGGCATTCCTCGACGCGAAGGTGGCCGGCCGCCCCACCCTCGCGCAGAAGGTGGATATCGGCGACTCGTGGTGCAAGACCCACCCCGGCCAGTGTACTCAGCCCAACTCGTACAACGGCTACGACATCTGGGCCATGCGCGTGACCAACCAGGCCGTCGGCGGCCCCAAGCCGGTGTTCTGGTTCAACGCAGGGCTGCACTCGCGTGAGCTTGTGCCGCCCGAGCTTGCCATGCTGTACATCTCCTGGCTGCTCGACGGGTACGACACCAACGCCGACGCCCGCTGGCTGGTGGACCACCACGAGATATGGATCGTGCCCATGTCCAACCCCGACGGGCACCATATCGTGGAGAACGGCAACAGCCCGCCGCGCACCCAGCGCAAGAACGCCGACAAAGACGACAATTGCACCACCTGGCCGCCCAATAGCAGCAACCAGTTCGGCACCGACCTCAACCGAAACTTCCCCTTCATGTGGGGCTGCTGCGGCGGCTCGCAGGGCGCGCCGTGCGCGCTGACGTACCGCGGCCCGGCCGAAGGCTCGGAAGAAGAAACCCAGGCCATCACCGCGAAGGTGCGCGAGCTTATCCCCGACCAGCGTGGGCCTGCCCTACAGGACGCCGCGCCCATCACAACGACAGGCGTGTTCGTCGATATGCACTCGTACGCGGCGCTTAACCTTTACCCCTTTGGCCAGCAATTCAACCCGGGACCCAACGACGCCGACTTGCGCAATATCGCCAAGCATCTGAACTCGCCCCAGACGGGCGGCAACGGTTACGAAACTAAACAGTCATCCTACCTTTACCTCACGGATGGCGCATCGGATGACTGGGCATACGGCGAGCGCGGACCCGCCGCCTTCACCGTGGAGCTGCTCAGCAGCAACACCTTCTTCCCGCCCACCACTACCATCGGCATCGACTGGAACGCCAACAGGGGCATGCTCATCCACCTGTCCAAGATTGCGCGGGCCCCCTACTTGCTGACCCGGGGGCCGGACACCAACAACGTTGTGTCGATGCCCATGACCGTCACCCAGGGCACGCCCGCCGCCCTCACCGCGAGCATCAATTACAACTGGTCGAGCAACGACCCGGTCGAGCCGAACACCTACCTGCAGAACGTGGCCGCGGCCGAGTACTACGTCGACACGCCCCCGTGGGCGGGCGGCACCCCACTGCCGATGCAGGCCGCCGACGGCACCTTCGACTCGCCCACCGAGGCGGTGCAAGTGTCGGTGCCGACGGGCTCTCTTGCCCCCGGCCGCCATCTGCTGCTGGTGCGGGGGCGCGGCGTGAACGACTACGAGGGGCACCAGAGCTGGGGTACGCTGTCGGCGGCCTTCCTCGACGTGCTGCCCCCGAGCGGCGCGACGGTGACGCCGACGCCCATCGCGCCCAGCCCCACGCCCACGTTCATATTACCGCCCTGCGGCGTGCTCCCACAGCCGGCGAGCACCACCTGTGAGGCTCCATCGAGTTACAACTACAGCTTCGGGTTCTACAACGAGTCGGGCTGCCAGAACACGGCAACCGGCACCGCCACGCTGACTTTCGACGCGGCGACAGATCCCGGCGGCCCATTCACCGTCTACGAGACGTTTACCCGCACCGTCACCTTCCCGCCGGGGCCAAGTTACGTCACCTTCACCGGCACACTGACTATAGACAACATCCCGGCACAATACACCCACTACCGGATCAGCTTCAGCGCGTCGAGCGTCAGGCCCAACGCCTACAGCCTCACGCCCGCAAACGCTATCTGCCGCGTGGCCGGTCCCACCGTGACACCGACACTAACGCCCAGCGCCACGCCGACCGTCACGTCGACCGTCACGCCGACGATCACCCCGACGGCCTGCACGCTGGAGTTCGCCGACGTGCCGCCCACCAACACGTTCTACCCGTTCGTGCGCTGCCTGGCCTGCCAGGGCATCATCTCCGGCTACCCGTGAGGCGGTGCGGGCGAGCCGTGTAACCCCAACGACGACCCCTACTTCCGCCCCAACGCCTACGTGACGAGGGGGCAACTCGCCAAGATCGTGTCCGAATCCGCAGGCTTCGATGAGGAGATCCCACCTAGCACGTGGACGTTCACCGACGTGCCCTACGGCTCTACCTTCTGGGTGTGGGTCGAGCGGCTTGCCGACCGAGAGGTCATGGCGGGCTACCCGTGCGGCATCGACCCCAACGAGCCGTGCGACGACCAGAACAGGCCGTACTTCAGGCCCAACAGCGGCGCCACCCGCGGGCAGTTGACCAAGATCGTGTCCAACGCCGCTGCCTTCTCGGACGCGGTTCCGCAGACGCAGCAGACCTTCACCGACGTACCGCCCACGCACACGTTCTGGCTGTTCGTGGAGCGACTGCTCTTGAACCGCCCCGACGTGATGAGCGGGTACACCTGCGGCGGGGAGGGCGAGCCGTGCGACACGGAGAACCGCCCATACTTCCGGCCGAACAACCCACTCACAAGGGGGCAGACATCGAAGATCGTGGCTAACACCTTCTTCCCCGGCTGCAACCCGCCAAGGCCGTAAGCGTATATACCCGGGCAAACGCAGAGGGCGAGCAACGGTGCTCGCCCTCTTGTGCGTGTGGGCCTCAGTCTGTATCTCGGTGAAAATGGCCGTACGGACGCCAAAGCCCTCACGAGCGATGGGGTCCGTACATGGGGAAAGGAAGGATAATTGCTGGCTTGGGGCTCGCTGCCTGACCAGGAGACGGAGCTTAGATAATCACCAGGTCGGCAGCGGTTGTTCTCCCAAGTGATTCCATCTTAGCCGAGCCTGAATCTCGGGGTCAATAACTCGCGTCCCCCCGCGGGCATTTATGACGGTTATTGTGTCGATTCGGGTGACGGTGCGTCAGTGGTCAGTGGTCAGTGGTCAGTGGTCAGTGGTCAGTGGGTATGGATGCTCAAGAAGGCTG
>DASTEB010000184.1:0-2283 GCA_035710025.1 Chloroflexia bacterium | reverse complement strand
CAGGCCGACGCCGCGGTGCTCCGCATCAAGGGGACGCGCAAGGGCATCGCGCTCACCACCGACGCCAACGGCCGCTTCTGCTACCTCGACCCCTACCAGGGCGGCGCGCACGCCGTGGCCGAGGCCGCGCGCAACCTCTCTTGCGTCGGCGCCGAGCCGCTGGCCGTGACCGACTGCCTCAACTTCGGCAACCCCGAGCGCCCCCACGTCTTTTACCAGATGGAGAGCGCGGTCAACGGCATGGCCGACGCCTGCGGCGCGTTCGACGTGCCCGTGGTCAGCGGCAACGTGTCGCTGTACAACGAGTCGGAGGGCGTGGCAGTGCTGCCCACCCCGGTGGTCGGTATGCTCGGCCTGCTCGAGGACGTGGACCGCCGCGCTACCCTCTCATTCCGTCCCGGCCTGCATGTGGGCCTTCTCTGGGCGAAGCACGAAGCCGACGAACCCTTCGCGGGCGGCGCTGCCCTGCTCGGCGCGAGCCAGTACCTCGAGACGGTGCACGGGCGCAAGGCCGGGCGTCCCCCCGCCGTCGACTTCAATGCCGAGCGTGCCGTCCAGTCGGCCTGCCGCGAGGCCATCCGCTCGGGTGTGCTCGACGTGGCGCACGATTGCTCCGAAGGCGGCCTTGCCGTCGCGATCGCTGAGTCGTGCATCGCGGGCAACACCGGCGCGACTATCGCGCTCGATGTGCTGGAGAAGGCTCACCCCGGCCTGCGCACCGACGTCATGCTTTTCGCCGAGGAGGGCGCCCGCATCGTCGTGGCCCTGCCCGCCGAGCGCTGGGCCGACCTCGAACGCATCGCCACCGAGGCCGGCGCCCGGCTGTACGCTCTGGGCGAGACCGGGGGCGACTGGCTCCATATCACGCGCGGAGCCGACCAGGTAGCCGACCTTCCCCTGGCCGACGTTGCCCTTGCCTGGACCAACGGCCTGATGGACTCGGCCCGCGAAAAGCCCCTCGGGCGCGAGGGCGATACCGGCATCGATATCAACCCGGTTGAGCGAGGGGGCATCGCGGCAACCGAATAGTAATACCGGCGATTCACCTTATTAGGCTGGTCAATTCACCCGTTCAGGTTGGTACAATTAGAACGAGGGCTGTCGCCGTTCCACCCGCAGGGCGCGGCGCGACCCATATGGAGGCACAACAAACTATGAGCGAGCACACCGGGCCAAACTACAACGACGACCACTTCTTCGTGGGCGACGACGACAAGATGCACGAGGAATGCGGCATCTTCGGCGTGTGGGCGCCCGGCGAGGACGTGGCGCGCCTCACGTACTTCGGCCTGTACGCCCTCCAGCACCGCGGACAAGAGTCGGCCGGTATCGCCTCCACCGACGGCCACGCCATAATGCTGCGCACCCGCATGGGCCTCGTGTCTACTGCCTTCGACGAGGAGTCGCTCACCAAGCTCACGGGTCACGCCGCCATCGGCCACACCCGCTACTCAACCACGGGCTCGTCCAAGCTGTGCAACGCCCAGCCCCTCCAGATGACCGACCACAACCTCGGCCCGCTCGCCCTGGCCCACAACGGCAACGTGACCAACGCCGGGCCTATCTACGCCGAGCTTGTGACCCGCGGCACCCATTTCGACACAACCTCGGACAGCGAGGTGATCGGCCGACTCGCCGTGTCGGCCCACGGCACCGACTGGGTGACCAAATTCCGCCGCGCCATGGCTCGCCTCACGGGCGCGTACTCGCTAGTCCTGCTCACCCCGAAGCACCTCATCGCCGTGCGCGACCCCATGGGCATCCGCCCGCTCTGCCTGGGCCGCCTGCCGGGCGGTGCAGCCCCTTCGGAGGGCAGCATCGGCAAGGGCGAGCCTATCGCCCGCACCCCTCTGCACAGCCCCCGCGCCAACGGCGGCTGGGTTATCGCCTCGGAGTCGTGCGCGCTCATGACCGTGGGCGCGCAGTTCATCCGCGAGATCGAGCCGGGCGAGATCGTGACCATAGGCGAGGAGGGCGTCACGTCGTACGGGCACACGGGCGAGGTCAACCAGGCGTTGTGCGTGTTCGAGTATATCTACTTCGCCCGGCCCGACAGCGTGATCGAGAACGTGCCCCTCTACCAGGCCCGCCAGAACATGGGCCGCGAATTGGCCCGCGAGCACCCCGCCGACGCCGACATCGTGATCGGAGTGCCCGACTCTGCCGTGCCCGCCGCCATCGGCTTCTCGCTCGAGTCGGGCATCCCTTACACCGAAGGGCTGATCAAGAACCGCTACATCGGCCGCACCTTCATCCAGCCGCACCAGCACCTGCGCGAGCGCG
>DASTEB010000183.1:0-5187 GCA_035710025.1 Chloroflexia bacterium | reverse complement strand
TCGATGAATATCTCGCCCAGCCTGCCGTCCTCGTACTCGCCCGTGCGGATGTAGAGGTTGTGCCCCGCGATGGTGGCCTTCTGGGTGTACCCCGCACGGCGGTTCGGCAGCTTCAGCCGCCTCGCGACCTGAACGGCCTGGGCGCCCGCCGCCGCAAGCTCCATCACCCGCTGGGTCGTCGGGATTCCCGCGATCTCCTCTTCTTCCTCCTCTTCAATGTCGGCACCGAAGGAAGACAGCGGCTGGCTCAGCTTGGACGCGTCGCGGTAGATCGCAACCGCCTTCAACATCAGCCGCCAGGACTTCATGTAGACGTCCTCGACCTCCTTGATGGTCGTGGAAGCGGGCATGTTGATCGTCTTGGAGATCGCGCCCGAGATGAACGGCTGGGCCGCGGCCATCATGTGCAGGTGCGACGACGGCGACAAGAATCGCGTGCCCTTGCGCCCGCACTTGTTGGCGCAGTCGAACACCGGCAAGTGCTCCTCCTTCAAGTGAGGCGCGCCCTCGACGGTCATCGTGCCGCAGACGTAGTCGTTAGCCGCGGCAATCCCCGCTCTGGAGAAGCCGAGGTGTTGCAGAATGCCACTTCGGTCGTTGATCTGCTCGTCGGTCAACCCAAGCTTCTCGCGGCAGAACTCCTCGCCGAGCACGAACGGGCTGAACGCGAACGAGAGTTCGAACGCCGAAGGCAGCGCCGCCTCGACCCGCTTGACCGCCTCGTCGTCGAACCCGATGTTGCGCAGGTCCTCGTGGCTGATCGCGGGCGAGCCTTTCAGCGTGCCGTGGCCCACGGCGTACGCGATGATCTCGTCTATTTCTTCCTTCGTGTAGCCAAGATTCTCCAGCGCGGACGGCACAGATTGGTTGATGATCTTGAAGTACCCGCCGCCTGCAAGCTTCTTGAACTTGACCAGCGCGAAGTCAGGCTCAATGCCGGTTGTGTCACAATCCATGACGAGCCCGATAGTGCCGGTCGGCGCGATCACCGTGACCTGCGCGTTGCGGTAGCCGAACGCTTCGCCGCGCTCGAGCGCCTCGTCCCACGCTTCCTTCGCCGCGGCCAACAGGCCGGACGGCGTATTTGCGGGCGAGATACCTGCAGGTTTGACAGTCAGGCTCTCGTACTCCGAGTCCGGCGCGTTGTAGGCCGCGCGGCGGTGGTTACGGATCACGCGCAGCATCGAGTCGCGGTTGGCGTCGAAGCGCTTGAACGCGCCAAGCTCCGCCGCGATCTCGGCCGATGTCGCATATGCAACGCCCGTCATGATCGCGGTGACCGCCCCGGCCAGGGCGTAGCCCTTAGGCGAGTCGTAGGGGATGCCAAGCCTCATGAGCATCGCGCCCAGGTTGGCATAACCCAGCCCCAGCGTCCGGTACAGGTACGAGCGCTCCGCGATCTCCTCGCTCGGGTACTGCGCCATCGCGACAGAGATCTCGAGCGCCAGGGTCCATAGCCTGGAGGCGTGCCTGTATGCCGCCACGTCGATCACTGTGTCGGGGTTGTCACTAAGGTAGTGCATCAGGTTGAGCGACGCCAGGTTGCACGCCGTGTCGTCCAGGAACATGTACTCCGAGCAGGGATTCGAGCCGTTGATCCTGCCGTCAGTCGGGCACGTGTGCCATTCGTTGATCGTACTGTCAAACTGCACACCCGGGTCGGCTGAGGCCCATGCCGCTCGCCCGATGCGTGACCACAGCTCGCGCGCCTTCAGCGTCTTGGACGGCTTGCGGTCCACGCGCCCGATAAGATCCCATGTCCGGTCCTTCTGCACCGCCTCGACGAACGTATTGGACATGCGAACCGAGTTGTTGGCGTTCTGCCCTGACACGGTGAAGTACGCTTCGCCCTCCCAGTCGGTATCGTAGATGGGGAAGTCGAACGTCTTATCGCCCTGCTCGGCCAGGCCCAACGCACGCGCGATTAGACCGTCCGGCACGCCGGAAGCCCTCGCTTCCTTGACCGCGCGCTTGTACGCCTTCGCCGCCTCGGCCTTGCCTGCCTCGGGAGCGTCCTTCTCGGCGTGCCAGGCAGCCATCACCGCGTTGAGGTGCTTGCGGCAGATGATCGAACCGGCCACAAGCGCGGCGACCTTCTGCTCCTCGACCACCTTCCAATCGATGAACTTCTCGATGTCAGGGTGGTCCATGTCCACGATGACCATCTTGGCCGCCCGGCGAGTGGTGCCGCCCGACTTGATTGCCCCCGCGGCCCGGTCTCCGATCTTGAGGAACGACAGCAGGCCCGACGACTTCCCGCCGCCCGAAAGCCCCTCATTCTCCCCGCGAACCGCCGAGAAATTCGATCCGGTGCCCGACCCGTACTTGAAGATGCGCGCCTCGCGCACCCACAGGTCCATAATCCCGCCCGGATTGACGAGGTCGTCGTTCACCGACTGGATGAAGCACGCGTGCGGTTGAGGCCTCTCGTATGCCGAAGTGGACTTCTTCAGTTCGCCGTCTGCGTCGTCGACGTAGTAGTGGCCCTGGGGCGGCCCTGCTATTCCGTATGCCCAGTGCAGGCCCGTGTTGAACCACTGGGGCGAGTTGGGTGCGGCGCGCTGGGTTGCCAGCATGAAGCACATCTCATCGTAATAGGCGCGCGCATCCTCCTCGGAGGAGAAATAGCCCCCCTTCCAGCCCCAGTACGTCCAGCAGCCCGCGAGCCGGTGGAACACCTGGCGCGAGTCGGTCTCGCCGCCGTAGCGCTCGTTCTCGGGTAGCTCGGCCAGCGCCTTCTCGTCAGGCTCGCTCCGCCAGAGCCACTCGGGAACACCCTTCTCTTTGACGCGCCGCATCTTCTTGGGCACGCCTGCGCGCCTGAAGTACTTCTGCGCCAGGATGTCGAGGGCGACCTGCGACCAGGTGTCGGGGATCATCACGTTCTCGGCCTTGAACACCACCGTGCCGTCCGGGTTGATGATCTTCGACGTGCGGGGCACGAAGCTGATCCCATTGTAAGCATCTTCACCGCTCGTGAAGTGGCGGGTTATATGCACGTTATCCTCCTTTCCGGTATCTCTTTGCCGGTTTGGGCGAGCCTGTGGTGCGCTCCCGCGCTAGCCCCGGCCCCGTGCCTTCGCCTTCTTGCCCGGCTGTGGCACGTCTGCGTTTTCGCCTTCAATTTGATGGACGCTCGACACCCCTTCCATCGCTTCCCGCATTTCCTCGAGGTCCGCGAAGTTTCGATAGACTGATGCGAAGCGGATGTAGGCGACCTCGTCCAGCTCTCGCAGGCGCTGCATGACCATCTCACCGATCCCGGTGCTGGGCACTTCTGAGGTGCCGAGACGGAACAGCTGCGCCTCGATCTCGTTCACCGCCTCCTCGAGTTTGTCGGCGCGAACCGGACGCTTTGCGCACGCGATGGCCATACTGCCGACGAGCTTGTCGCGACTGTACTCCTCGCGCGTGTTGTCCTTCTTGACCACGGTCAACCCGATGCGCTCGATGCGCTCGTAAGTGGTGAACCGGCGCTGACAGTTGAGGCATTTGCGGCGGCGTTTCACCGCCGCGCCTGCCTCCGTAATGCGGCTGTCGGTCACCTGGGTGTCTTCGTACTGGCAGTAAGGACATTTCATCGCGTGTGATCCTGAGCGTCTGTGCCTACAAGATGTTGTGTACGGCACATGGTGTGCCCAAGATGTAGTACCCTATGATAGACCGACTATATGTAGGTGTCAATACCTTTTTCCACAATATCTGGTTGAATGTGGACTGTGCCGGATAGTTTTCCACAATATCTTGTGTCGTGGCAGGGATACCATCATTATATCGTACAAACGTTCTGTTTTCAAGCCCCCTGACGTGCCGGGCGCGGCAGTTTCGCGTACAATTGTGCCGTGCGCACTACCTCCGGCAGCCCGCCTCGCCCCGTAAGACTTGCCTTCCTTACGGCAGCGGGCCTTCTCCTCGCTGCCGCCCTCGGCTTCGTGACTTACTCAGTCCTGGTAGGCCTCGGGGTCACCAATCCCGGCCCCGGACTATTCGCGAGCGAGTGCCTACCTGCCGTCCGGGCGGTCGAGCCGACTCGCCCAAGCCCAGTGTACAACGAGCTTCACGGCCTGGACGTTTTATCCCCAACCCTGGCCTGGGCAGTGGGCACCTACGGCGAAGAAGACTTCGCCTTGCCCCTGATCGAGAGGTGGGACGGCGAGCGGTGGGGCGCGGTGGACGCACCTAGCGTGCCCGATTTCAGCAATCACCTCTACGCGATTGCCGCCATTTCCCCCGAGGAGGCCTGGGCGGTCGGCGCGAGCCACCGCGGCACCGATCTTTGGCGCACGATGGCCTTGCGTTGGGACGGACGAGTGTGGAGCATCGTCGATACACCAACCGTGGGCACGGTAAGTAGCCTGAACGACGTCGCGGGCGTGGCCACTGACGATGTGTGGGCGGTCGGCGAGACCTCGACCGGGCGCAAGGGACTGGGAACGAGCGCGCTTGCCATGCACTGGGACGGCGCCGAGTGGACGCTCGTTGATACAGGCGTGCGACTCACCAACGCCTCGCTAAACGGCGTGGCGGCCATCGCCTCAGACGACGTGTGGGCCGTCGGCGCGTACTCCGACGCTTCCGGCACGGTCAACTTGCCCCTCGCCATCCACTGGGACGGCGAGCGTTGGAGACAGGTCGACGTGCCTGGAGAAGGTCAGCTTTGGGCCGTATCGGCGGCCTCATCACGCGAGGTATGGGCGGTGGGCAACTTCGGCCCGCAATCGCTCGCGCTGGGTTGGTACGGCGAGTCGTGGGCGCGTGTGCCCTCGCCCAACCCGGGCCGCAGCAGCGTTTTCTACGCCGTGTCGTCATCGCCCGGCGAGGCGTGGGCCGCCGGATCCCACATTGCAGACGGGCGTGAAGTGCCCTACATAGCCCGGTGGAGTGGTGCCGAGTGGCGCGAGGTCGCAACGCCCCAGGTAGGACGCATATCGGACACGCTCTGGGCGATTGACATACACGGCGCTGAGGGCTGGGCCGCCGGCTCCTCAATTCAGGACGCGCAGGGCAACAACGCGCCCGTCACCTTGCGGATCGAAAACCCCTGCGGCGAGTAGACTACCCGCCTAGCTTTCGTGCCACGTCGCGCCGCCACAGCACGAACAGCACGCCCGCGATCGGCGCCCACGCAACCGTGCCCAGCAGGTAGCGCATCCCTACCTGCGAGCCGCCATCCCAGTTGACCAGCGT